>SCTD01000058.1 GCA_004299215.1 Frankiales bacterium
CAGCCGCTCGGCGCGCTCGGCCAGGCCCACGTCGCAGCGCAGCCCCAGCCCCTCGGCGCGGGCCTTCGCGTAGCTCACGACACTGCCCGCGGCCAGGCAGAAGAGCGCGACGGCGGCCATCGTCGCGGAGTCCCCGTCGCCGGTGAACCACAGGACCAGCCCGCTGAAGATGGCGGCGTCGGCGACCCGGTCGCAGGTGGAGTCCAGCCAGGCGCCGAACCTGCCGCTGCTCCCGCGCATCCGCGCCATCGCGCCGTCGAGCAGGTCGGTGAGGACGAACAGCGTGACGACCGCCGTGCCCAGGAAGAGCGACCCGCGGGGGAAGAAGGCCAGAGCGCCCAGCACGACGCCGAGCGTCCCGGTGATCGTCACCGCGTCCGGGCTGACGCCGGTGCGCAGCAGGGCGGCGGCCACCGGGTCCACGACCTTGCCGAGCGCTGGGCGCACGCGCAGGTTCAGCATCGAGGTCCGTCCCGTCGGTCGCACGCGGGTCGTCCGGTGCGCCAGCGACGATAGCGGGGCCCCCGCCCCCTTGCGTCATGCTCCGCCCGCGGGCGGGTGCTCCTCTGGGCAGGACGCAAGGGGGCGGCAGGCCTTGTCGCGGCGCTCCTGCGGCGGCAGGCTGGCCGCCCGCCCCCCGGGTCCACCGGGCGGCGGACGACAGGAGGACCAGTGCGCAGTCCACGAGCCGACTCCGACGCAGCGCCGGAGCCGCGCGACCCGAAGGACGTCCGCAACGTCGCCGTCGTCGGCCACACCGGCGCCGGCAAGACGACCCTCGTCGAGGCGCTGCTGGCGCACGCGGGCGCCATCTCGCGCATGGGTGACGTCGCGGACGGCACCGCCACGACCGACAGCGACGAGGTCGAGCAGCGCCTCGGCCACTCCGTGTCCCTCGCCGTGGCCCCGCTCGAGCACGCCGGTGTCAAGGTCAACCTGCTCGACACCCCCGGTGGGGCGGACTTCGTCGGCGAGCTGCGGGCCGGGCTGCGGGCGGCCGACGCGGCGCTGTTCGTCGTCTCCGCCGTCGGCGGCCTGGACGCCGTGACGGCCCAGCTGTGGGCCGAGTGCGAGGCGGTCGGCATGCCGCGCGCCGTCGTGGTGACCCAGCTGGACCGCGCCCGCGCGGACTTCGACGAGGCCGTCGCGCTCTGCCAGCGGCTGCTCTCGGACGGCGTGCTGCCGCTCAGCCTGCCGATGCACGCGGACGACGGGGCCGTGGCCGGGCTGATCCGCCTGCTCGACCTGCGGGTCGCGGACTTCTCCTCCGGCGAGCGGGTCGAGCGCGACCCCGACCAGGAGCACCTCGCCCTCGTGAGCGACCTGCGCGGCGAGCTGATCGAGGGCGTGATCGCGGAGAGCGAGGACGAGACGCTGCTCGACCGCTACCTCGGTGGCGAGCAGATCGACCCGGCGGTCCTCGTCGCCGACCTCGAGACCGCTGTCGCCCGCGGCCACTTCCACCCGGCGCTGCCGGTGGCGCCGCTGTCCGGGGTGGGTGTGCAGGAGCTGCTCGACCTGCTGGTGCAGGGCTTCCCCTCGCCGCTCGAGCACCCCTGCCCCCCTGTCAGCCGACCGGACGGCTCGCCGGTCGCCCCGATCAGCTGCGACCCGGACGGCCCGCTGGTGGCCGAGGTGGTCAAGACGACCACCGACCCGTACGTCGGGCGGGTGTCGTACGTCCGCGTCTTCAGCGGCACGCGCCGTGCCCCGACACGTGCACCGCCGTGTCCGG
>SCTD01000562.1 GCA_004299215.1 Frankiales bacterium
GGCGAGGGCGGGTCGCGGGGGAGGTCATCTCCGCATCACCCTACCGGCGCGCGGTGGGCGCACCGGACTACCTGCGACGGATCCGTGCGGATCCGCAGGACTGGTCCCTTCGGGTCAACTTCGCCGGAGTGGCCGCGAAAGCGTCCGCGCCACAGGCAGGATCTGCAGGTGACCACCGAGAGCCTCCTCGCCTCCGTCCCCGTCCAGCGCAGCGGCGAGCTCCCGCCCGGCGTCGCGGACGCCCTTGCCGGCGTCGACGAGGGCGGCCTGGTCCGGCTCGTCACCGAGCTCGTGCAGCAGCCGACCACGACCGGCAGCGCAGGGGAGAGCGAGGGCCAGCACGGGCTGGAGGCGCGGATGCGCGCCATCGGCATGGACACCGACCTGTGGTCGATCGACCTGCCGAGCACGACCGGCGACCCGGGCTTCCCCGGCATGGAGGCGCCGCGCGACGAGGCCTGGGGGCTCGTCGGGGAGTGGGGCGGCTCCTCGGGACCGACCGTGGTCCTCAACGGCCACGTCGACGTGGTCCCGGCCGGGTCGCCCGACCTCTGGACCGTCGACCCCTGGGCCGGCACCGTTCGGGACGGACGCATCTACGGCCGCGGCGCGTGCGACATGAAGGCCGGGCTCGCGTGCCAGCTGATGGCGGTGGACGCCCTGCGGCGCAGCGGGATCCGGCTCGCCGGGCGGGTCCAGCTGCAGAGCGTCGTCGGCGAGGAGGACGGCGGCCTGGGCACCTTCGCGACGCTGCGTCGCGGGCACACCGGCGACCTCGCCGTGGTGTGCGAGCCGACGTCCGGCCGGCTGGTGACCGCCACCGCCGGTGCCCTCACCTTCCGGCTGACGGTCCCCGGGCGCTCGGTCCACGCCAGCATGCGGCGCGAGGGCGTGGACGCGGTCGACAAGTACCTGCTGGTGCACGCCGCGCTGCGGCGCCTGGAGGCCGAGCGCAACCGGGACGCCCATCCGCTGATGGCCGGCTACACGCTGCCCTACCCGCTGTCGGTCGGCACGCTTCGTGCCGGCGACTGGCCGAGCAGCGTCCCCGACGTCCTCGTCGCCGAGGGCCGGCTCGGCGTGGCGCTCGGCGAGCCGGTGGCAGCCGCGCGAGACGCCCTCGAGCGCGCCGTCGCCGAGGTCTGCGCCGACGACGCCTTCCTCGCTGAGAACCCGGTGCGCGTCGAGTGGTTCGGCGGGCAGTTCGCCAGCGGCTCGGTGGAGGCGAGCGCGCCGGTGGCGCAGCTGGTCTCGTCCGCGCACGCCCGGCTGCACGGGGACCGGCCACCCGTGCTGGGCGTGCCGTACGGCTCCGACCAGCGGCTGCTCACGGGCGGCGGGATCCCGACCGTGCTCTACGGACCCGGCGACGTGCGGCACGCGCACGCCCCGGACGAGTCCGTGCCGGTCGACGAGCTCGTCCGCGTGACGCGGACTCTGGTGCTGCTCATCGCGACCGCCTGCGGCGTCGCGCAGCGGCGCACGTCCTAGCGGCGTACGGCCCAGCGCGCCAGCAGCGCGCCGTCCCCGCCGGCGAGCAGGTGCAGCAGGTCGAGGGGGACCGGCCGCTCCAGCGGCTCGGTGAGCAGCGAGGGAGCCGAGCCGACCAGCACCGGCGTCGACGTCAGGCAGAGCTCGTCGACCAGCCCGGCGCGGAGCATCGCGGTCAGCAGCGACGGGCCGCCCTCGCAGAGCAGCCGCGTCAGCCCGCGCTCGTGCAGCTGCCGCACCGCGTCGGGCAGGTCGACCTCGTCGTCCCCGGCCACGACCACGTCGGGGAACCGCTCCCGCCCGGTCGCCGCCTCGCAGGTCACGACGACGCAGGGACCGGCGAAGGGCCGGCCGCCGGGGTCGAGGTCGAGGCTGCGGCTGACCAGCACCAGCGTCGGCTGCGGGGGCAACCCCCGATCGGCCCGCCATGCGGCACCGGCCGGCCGCGGGCGCACGGGACCGTACGCCTCGGTGCGGGCGGTGCCGGCACCCACCACCACGGCGTCGGACACGGCGCGCAGGGCGTGGAAGACCGCCTCGTCAGCCGGGGTCTGCAGGGGTCGGCTGCTGCCGTCATGGGCGATGCCGCCGTCGACGGTGACGACGAAACCCCCTCGCAGGGAGGGGGAGTCGCCCGGGTCGTAGAGGTCGTGCAGCTCCTCGTCGGCCAGCGCGCGGCGCTGGGGAAGGAGCAGCTGCACTAGCGGGAGCGGCGGAACCGCTTGGCGACGCCGTTGCCCGACGGCTTGCTGCCGAGCGACTTCTCCAGCTCCGCGACGCGGGCGGTGAGCGCGGTCAGCTGCTCGCCGAGCGCGACCAGTCGGCGGTCGTCGTTGACGGGCTTGGGCTTGGGCTCGGTCGTCGCGGCGGGCGCGGAGGCCGGCGCCGGCGTCGAGGTCGAGGCGGGTGCGGCAGCCGCAGCGGCCTTCGCCACAGGCTTCGGCGCGGTCTTCGCCGTCGGCTCGGACGCCGGAGCCGCCTTCTTGGCCGTCGCCTTCCTGGCCGTCGCCTTCCTGGCGGCCGGCTTCGTGCCCGCGCTGCCCCTGGCGGGAGCCTTCCTGGCCGGAGCCTTCGTGGAGGGACCGGCCTTCCCGCCCTGAGCGGCGAGGTAGGCGTCGGTCAGCTCGGCGGGGAGTCGCCCGCGATCGGCGACGTCGTAGCCGTTGGACCGCGCCCAGGCGCGCACTGCAGAGGCGTCGGGTGTCGTCACGGCCCTGATCGTACGTGCAACCGCGCAGGACCCCCGTGTCGCGCCGGAGAACTGTCCGACCCGCGTGATGCCATGACCTCATGCGCAGGTCCTCGCCGCACCACACCGACGTCTTCAGCCACCTGCCGGCACTGCTCATGAAGGCGCTCGACACCGAGCCGGTCGCCGACGTCCTCGACGAGCTCGTGGCCGCCGGCTGGCGCCCGGGTCAGCTCCGCCACCGGGTCGGCGCCGAGCCGGCTCAGGGCAGCGTGGAGCGCGACGCCGCGCACCTGCTCGAGGTGCTGCGCGCGCTGCGCGCGCAGACCTGTCCCGACCAGCTGCACGCCGCCGAGCTCGCGCAGCGCGAGCAGCGGCGGCGCTGGGAGCAGGCGACCGCCCCCCGGCCGGCCTCGCCCGAGGTGCAGCAGGCCTACCTCGACCAGATCCGCTCCGCCCTGCCCGCGGGGGCACCGCGCCGGCGCGCCGAGCCGGCCCCGCGCACCCGCCCGGCATGCAGCCTGTGCGCGGGCGAGGGCTCCTTCTTCGTCACCCGGGACGTCCACCTGTGCAAGCGCTGCGTGGACGTGCTGGCGACGGGCGAGGCGCGGCTGAGCGACACCGGCTGACCGGGTCCTGCCCCACGCGGAGCGCCGCGACGGCAGACTGTCGCGGTGACGTCGGACAGCACCTCGGTGCGAGCGCCTGCGACGGGCGATCTCGCCGGTGAGATCGCGCGCGAGCAGCAGGTGCTCGACCGCGCGCTGGCGCGGCTCGAGGTGCTGCGCGCGGAGGCGCTGCAGCGCGAGGCCGAGAGCATGCGTCCGGCCGGTGGCTCCCCCCAGGCGGTGTACGAGCGGGACGTGAGCGCGCAGGCCGCTGCCAACCGGCGGGCCGACCTCGACTCGGCGGGCGAGGGCCTGGTCTTCGGCCGGCTGGACCGCATCGACGGAACCGTCCACCACATCGGCCGGATGGGCCTGCGGACCGAGACCCAGGAGCCGATCGTCGTCGACTGGCGCGCGCCGGCGGCCGCGGCGTTCTACCGGGCCACCGCCGCTGACCCGCAGGGCGTCGTGCGCCGGCGCACCATCAGCACCCGTCGCGACAGGGTGACCGGGGTCGACGACGAGCTGATCGACGCCTCTGCCGAGGCGGCCCTCGAGGGCACGGTCGTCGTCGGGGACGGCGCCTTTCTGGCCGCCGTCAGCCGCGAGCGCACCGGCCAGATGCGCGACATCGTCGCGACGATCCAGCGCGAGCAGGACCTCGCCGTACGCGCCCCTGACGACGGTGCGCTGGTCGTCACCGGCGGACCGGGCACCGGCAAGACGGCGGTGGCCCTGCACCGCGTCGCGTACCTGATGTACGCCCGGCGCGAGTGGTACTCCCGCCGCGGCGTCCTCGTCGTCGGGCCGAGCCCGGTCTTCGTCGACTACATCGGCGCGGTGCTCCCCGCCCTCGGCGAGACCAGCGTCCGGCTGGCGAGCCTGGCCGATCTCCCGGAGCTGCCGCGCGGGGTCGAGGTGACCGGCTACGACGGTCCTGCGGCCATCGCCGTGAAGGGCTCGGCCCGGATGGCCGAGCTGCTGCGCAAGGTGGTGCGGTCGCTCGCCGGCGAGCGGCACCTGCAGGACCTGACCATCGACCGCTGGGGCGCCACCGTGGTCGTGCGCGGTGCCGAGATCGCCCGCCGGCGCGGCGCTCTGCACCGGTCGAACCGCAGCCACAACAGCGGGCGGCAGGCCTTCTCCGCCGCAGTCGTCGAGCTCGGCTGGCGGGCCTGGCAGCGCCGCCCGCAGGCCAGTCGCGTCGAGGACGACGACCGGGAGGACTTCGCCGCCTGGTTCCGCCACGACCCGGCGTTCCGGCGGGCCGTCGACGCCGCCTGGCCGGTGCTGCTGCCGTGGCCCGTCCTCACCGCGCTCCGGTCCGGCGAGCTCCCGCTGGCGCAGCTCGCCCGCGGGATCCTCACCGACGACGAGGTCGCCGCCCTCGCGGCGAGCTGGACCGCGGACGCCCCGCTCACCGCCGGGGACGCCGCGCTCTACGACGAGCTGGTGGAGCTGCTCGGCGCCGCGCCGGTCGAGACCGAGCCGGAGGACGACGACTGGGACGAGCTCGCCGACCTCGAGGCTCGGGCCCAGGAGATCGGCGTCACCACGCACGCCGACCGGACCTCCCGCGCCCGGCGCAACCTGGCCGAGGAGCGGGACTACCGCACCTTCGCGCACGTCGTCGTCGACGAGGCGCAGGACGTCACGCCGATGCAGTGGCGGATGCTCGGCCGCCGCGCCCGGGGTGCGACCTGGACCGTCGTCGGCGACTGGGTG
>SCTD01000059.1 GCA_004299215.1 Frankiales bacterium
CCACGTGGAACAGCCGTACCGGGTCAGATGTCCAGGAACCGCACGTCTCGGGCGTTGCGCTGGATGAAGGAGCGGCGGGCCTCGACGTCCTCGCCCATCAGGGTGGAGAAGAGCTCGTCGGCGGTCGCCGCGTCGTCGAGGGTGACCTGCAGCAGCACGCGCTCGGCCGGGTCCATCGTGGTGCTCCAGAGCTCGTCGGCGTTCATCTCGCCGAGTCCCTTGAAGCGCTGGACCGCGTCCTTGGGCAGCTTCTTGCCGGCCTCCTGGCCGGCGGTGATCAGGCCGTCCCGCTCCCGATCGGAGTAGGCGTACTGGAACTCGTCCCGGCCCCACTTGATCTTGTAGAGCGGGGGCTGGGCGAGGTAGACGTAGCCCCCCTCGACCAGCGGCCGCATGAAGCGGAAGAGCAGCGTGAGCAGCAGCGTCCGGATGTGCTGGCCGTCCACGTCGGCGTCGGCCATCAGCACCACCTTGTGGTAGCGCAGCTTGCTGATGTCGAACTCCTCGTGGATCCCCGTCCCGAGTGCGGTGATCATGGCCTGGACCTCGTTGTTGTTGAGGACCCGGTCGATGCGCGCCTTCTCGACGTTGAGGATCTTCCCGCGGATGGGCAGGATCGCCTGGAACTTGGAGTCCCGGCCACCCTTGGCGCTGCCGCCGGCGCTGTCGCCCTCCACGACGTACAGCTCGGACTCGCGCGGGTCCGTCGACTGGCAGTCGGCCAGCTTGCCGGGCAGGGACGATGACTCGAGCAGCCCCTTGCGGCGGGTCAGTTCGCGGGCCTGCCGGGCCGCCAGCCGGGCCCGGGCGGCCTGCGAGGCCTTGGTGACGATCATCTTGCCGTCGGTGGGGTTGCGGTCGAACCAGTCCTTGAGCCACTCCCGGGTCGCCTTCTGCACGAAGGTCTTCGCCTCGGAGTTGCCGAGCTTGGTCTTGGTCTGCCCCTCGAACTGCGGGTCGGCGATCTTCAGGCTGATGATCGCGGTCAGGCCCTCGCGGATGTCGGAGCCCTCGAGGTTGCTGTCCTTCTCCTTCAGGTGCCCCTTCGAGCGGGCCCAGTCGTTGAACGTGGTGGTCAGCGCGGTGCGGAAGCCCTCCTCGTGGGTGCCGCCCTCGGCCGTGTTGATCGTGTTGGCGAAGGTGTAGACCGACTCGGAGTACGAGTCGTTCCACTGCATCGCGACCTCGACGGTCATCCGCATGCCGCTGGTGGTCTCGTCCGTGAAGCCGATGACGGTCGGGTGCACCGGCGCCTTGGTGTGGTTCAGGTGGCGGACGTAGTCCTCGAGACCGCCGGGGTAGTGGAACTCCTCCTCCAGCACCTCCCCGCCGTTGAGGTCGGTCCGCTCGTCGCGCAGCACGATCCGCAGGCCCTTGTTGAGGAAGGCCATCTCCTGCAGCCGGCGGTGCAGCGTCTCCCGGGAGTACGTCGTCGTCTCGCTGAAGATCTCGGGGTCGGCCCAGAAGGACACCGTGCTGCCGGTCTCCTCGGTGGCCGCGCCCTTCCGCAGCGGCTCGGGCACCGAGCGGATGTAGGTCTGCGTCCAGACCCAGCCGTCGCGGCGGATCTCGACCTCCATCCGGGTCGACAGCGCGTTCACCACAGCGGCGCCGACGCCGTGCAGGCCGCCGGAGACCGCGTAGCTCTCGCCGTCGAACTTGCCTCCGGCGTGCAGCGTCGTGAGCACGACCTCCACAGCGGGCCGCTTCTCGACCGGGTGCAGGTCGACCGGGATGCCGCGGCCGTTGTCCTGCACGCGCACACCGCCGTCGGCCAGCAGCGTCACCGAGATGGTGTCGCAGTGGCCGGCCAGCGCCTCGTCGACCGCGTTGTCGACCACCTCGTAGACCAGGTGGTGCAGGCCGCGCTCGCCGGTCGACCCGATGTACATGCCCGGGCGCTTGCGCACCGCCTCCAGGCCCTCGAGGACCGTGATCGAGGACGCGCTGTACCCGGGCGTCCCGGTCTCGACGCTGGGCTGGTCGCTCATCTGCGGCTCTCCGCTTCCTGGTCGACAGGTCCCGCGTCGGGCCGGGCGCCCCGGCCGGGGTGCCGAAGGACCCTGTGCGGCGGGACGACGCGCCAGCATAGCCTGCCGTCAGGGCGCTTCCGTGCAAGAGGCGGCCTCAGACGGCCGCTGGCGCGTCGCAGGCCGTTTCGCGTGGGGGGCCACGGACGCGGGCTCACGCTCGGCGGAGCGGCCGTCAGCCTCGTCGTCCACAGGCTGCGTCCACGATCCACACCCTGCCTCGGATCAGCCGTACGTGTCCCGCGGGCCCCTGCCGCGCACCCGCCGCGGCCCCTTCCGCCAGTCCGCCTGCGCCGGACCGCGGACGACGATCGACGTGACGACGCCCTCCCCGACCTGCTCGGTCAGCCGCCGGACGAGCGTCCGGGTGAGCAGCCGCAGCTGGGTCGCCCAGGCCGAGGACTCCGCCACCAGGACCAGCTCGCCGTCGGTCAGCGAGCTCGGCCGGCAGTGGTCGGCGATCTCCGGACCGACCAGGCGGTCCCAGTTCGCGAGCACGCCCGCAGCGGTCGTGGTCTCCTCCCAGCCCCGCTCCGCCACCAGTCGGCGCACGGTGTCCCGCAGCAGAGCGGGATCCCGGCCGTCCGGGCCCGAGCCGGAGCGCGCGGGATCCGGGCGCCGGGCACGTGTCCGCGGCGCCCCCGGCTGCAGCCCCTTCGCCCGCGCCGCGGCCTTCGCCCGCGACAGCGCCGCCCGCGCCAGGTCGGGCCCCTTGAGCTCCGGAGCCGGCTCCGCCTCATCGGACACGGGTCACCACCCCCTCGTGCACGTCGTACCGCGACCCGGCCAGTGCCTCGGGGACGTCGGCCGGCACCGCAGCCGTCACCAGCACCTGCTCGGCCCCGGCCACCAGCTCCGCGAGCCGGTCCCGCCGCCCCTCGTCGAGCTCGGCGAAGACGTCGTCCAGCACCAGGACCGGCTCGCCGCCGTCGGCGCGCAGCAGCTCGTAGGACGCCAGGCGCAGCGCCAGCGCGTACGACCAGCTCTCCCCGTGCGAGGCGTAGCCCTTCACCGGCAGCCCGGACAGCCCGAGCACCAGCTCGTCCCGGTGCGGACCGACCAGTGACACCCCCCGGTCGATCTCCTGCGGACGCACCCGGGCCAGCTCCGACAGCAGCGCCGCGGCGAGCAGCTCGCGGTCCCGCGACCCCTCCGGCAGCGCCTCCCCGAGCGAGGACCTGTAGTCCAGCGTCGTCTCGCCGCGCGCCCCCGCCCCGCCGACCGCCACCGCCCGGTAGGCCTGCTGCACCCGCGGCCGGAGCGCCTCGGTCAGGCCGAGCCGGGCCGACAGCAGGTCCGCCCCTGTGCGAGCCAGGTGGGAGTCCCACACGTCGAGCGTGCGCATGTCCCCTCCCCCCGACCGCTTGGCCAGGAGGGCCGACTTCAGCAGGGCGTTGCGCTGCTTGAGCACCCGTTCGTAGTCGGCGCGCACTCCCGCGTAGCGCGGTGCCGAGGCGACGAGCAGGTCGTCGAGGAAGCGGCGGCGCTCCGACGGGTCGCCGCGCACCAGCGACAGGTCCTCCGGTGCGAACAGGACCGTGCGCAGGATCCCGAGCACCTCGCGGGCCCGCGGCGCCGGCGCCCGGTTGATGCGCGCCCGGTTCGCCCTGCCGGGGTTGATCTCCAGCTCGACCAGGGTGCTGCGGCCGTCCCGCTCGACCCGGGCCCGCACCACGGCGCGCTCCGCCCCTGCACGCACCAGCGGGGTGTCGGCCGCCACCCGGTGCGAGCCGAGCGTCGCGACGTAGCCGAGCGCCTCGACCAGGTTGGTCTTGCCCTGCCCGTTGGCGCCGATCAGCGCCGTCGAGCCCGCGCCGAGCTCGAGCTCCAGCTCCGGCCAGGAGCGGAAGTCGGCGAGCGAGAGGTGGCTGACGTGCAAGCGGTCAGCTCGACGGCGTGTCGTCGTCCGGCGGGGTGCCGGCCTCACCGCGGACATCACCCTGGCCGGCGTCGCCCTGCTCGCCGCTCGGTGCACCGGCGTCGGCGCCGGGGGCGTCCGCACCCTTCTCCGTCGACCCCGCGGCCGCGGTGACCGCGTGCCCGCCGAACTGATTGCGCAGCGCTGCGATCATCTTCATCGCGGGCGAGTCCTCCTGCCGCGACGCGAATCTCGCGTACAGCGCAGCCGTGATGACCGGCAGCGGCACGGCGTGGTCGACCGCCGCCTCGACGGTCCAGCGGCCCTCGCCGGAGTCCTGGGCGTAGCCGCGCAGCCCCGACAGGTCGTCGTCCTCCGACACCGCGTTGACCATCAGGTCGAGCAGCCAGGAGCGGATCACGGTCCCCTTCTGCCAGCTCGCGAGGACGGCCGGCACGTCGTGCACGACGTCGGCCGTCATCATCAGCTCCCAGCCCTCGGCGTAGGCCTGCATCAGGCCGTACTCGATGCCGTTGTGGACCATCTTCGCGAAGTGGCCGGCGCCCACCTCGCCGGCGTGCACGAAACCCGCAGCGCCCTCGGGCTTGAGCACGTCGAAGAAGGGCTGGACCTTCGCGACGTCGTCCGCCGCGCCGCCGCACATCAGCGCGTAGCCCTCGGTCAGCCCCCACACCCCGCCGGAGACGCCGCAGTCGACGAAGCCGATCCCCTTGGGCTCCAGGTCGGCGGCGTGCCGCTGGTCGTCGGTGTAGCGCGAGTTCCCGCCGTCGACGACGACGTCACCGGCCTCGAGCAGCTCGCCGAGCGCGTCGATCGTGTCGTACGTCGGCTCGCCCGCCGGCACCATCACCCAGACCACACGCGGCGTCGGCAGTGCCTTCACCAGCGCCTCGAGGCTGTCGACGGTGCGGCCGCTCTCGGACGAGCGGTCGTAGCCGACGACCTCGTGCCCGCCGCGACGCAACCGCTCGGCCATGTTGCCGCCCATGCGGCCCAACCCGATCATGCCCAGCGTCGCCATGCGTGCCTCCGAGTCTCGACTGCTCCCGCCCCTACCCCGGGATCAGCCCGACAGGCGCACCGGCATGAGCAGGTAGCGGTACTCGGCCGGCACGCCGGGGGTGCCGTCGGCGTCGCGCTTGCCCGTGAGCACCGCCGGACGGGTCGGGCCGGTGAACGACAGCGTGGTGG
>SCTD01000563.1 GCA_004299215.1 Frankiales bacterium
GCGGTGCCGGGAGGCGTGTCCACGGTCCCCGATCCTCGCAGGCCCGGCTCCAGGAGAGCGGCAGCGACGCGCTCGAGGCCGGCGCTGCGCGAGGCCTTGACGAGCACGACGTCCCCCGGGGCGAGCTCCTCGCGCAGCAGCGCCACGGCCGCGTCGGCGTCCGGGACGTGCACCGACTCCGAGCCCCAGGAGCCCTCCAGGACGGCGCCGGCGTGGATGCCGCCGGCGTCCTCCCCCACCACGACGAGCCGGCCGAGGTCGAGCCGCACCGCGAAGCGGCCCAGGTCCATGTGGGCCTCGCGCGAGTCGTCGCCGAGCTCAGCCATCGGCCCGAGCACGGCGACGGTGCGGCGGGTCTTGCCGGCACTCATCACGGCGAGGGTCTTGAGCGCCGCCCGCATCGACTCGGGGTTGGCGTTGTAGGCGTCGTTGACGACGGTCACACCGTCCGGTCGCTCGGTGACCTCCATCCGCCAGCGGCTGACCGGGACGGCGGCGCTGAGCAGCTCGGCGACCCGCGCCACGTCGTCGGTGACCCTGCCGAGCACCGCCGCAGCCACGGCGAGCGCGTTGTGCACGTGGTGCTCGCCGGACAGCTGCAGCCGGACCGGCACGCCGTTCAGCGCGAAGCTCGCCCGGCCGAGCTCGTCGAGGGAGACCCGGGACCCGACCACGTCGGCGTCCGGCCGCAGGCCGTAGGTCGTGACCGGCCGGTCGGTGCGCCGGCGCATGCCGAGCACCAGCCGGTCGTCGGCGTTGAGCACGGCCGCCTCGGTGGCGGCCTCGACCAGCTCGCCCTTCGCGACCGCGATGCCCTCCCGGCCACCGAACTCGCCGAGGTGCGCGCTCCCGACGTTGAGCACGATCGCGACCTGGGGCGGCACGATCCCGCACAGGAAGGCGATGTGCCCCACCCCGCGGGCGGAGTACTCGAGCGCCGCGTAGCACGTCTCGGGCGTACGGCGCAGCGCGGTCAGGGGCAGGCCGATCTCGTTGTTGAACGACCCCTGGGGCGCCAGCGTGGCGCCGAAGCCGGCCAGCACCTGCGCCAGCAGGTCCTTGGTCGAGGTCTTGCCGCTGCTGCCGGTGATGCCGAAGGTCAGCACCTCCGGCGGACGGGTCCACAGCTCGCGCGCCAGGGCCTGCATCGCCGCGAGCGGGTCCGGCACGACCAGGCACGGCACGCCGTCGACGGGCCGGGCGGTCAGCGCGGCGATCGCCCCGGCGGCGACCGCCGTCGCGGCGTGGTCGTGCCCGTCGACCCGCTCCCCGGGCAGCGCCACGAACAGCCCGCCGGGCCGGACCAGCCGGCTGTCCACCTCGACGCCGGCGGTGAGCCGGTCGGCCGTCGGGGTCCCCGCGAGGGTCGCGCCGGTGATCGCCACGACGTCGGCGAGGTCCACGGGGATCATCCGGCCAGCACCTCCCGCAGCACGTCGCGGTCGTCGAACGGCGTGACGACGCCGTCGACCTCCTGCCCGGTCTCGTGCCCCTTGCCGGCGACGACGACCGCGTCACCCGGACCGGCCAGCGACACCGCGAGCGCGATCGCGGCACGCCGGTCCACCTCGCGCAGCGCGTCCGGCGCGCCGGCGGCCATCTCGGCCAGGATCTGCCCCGGGTCCTCGCTGCGGGGGTTGTCGCTGGTGAGGACGGCGACGTCGGCGCCCTCGGCCGCGGCTCGGCCCATCCCGGGGCGCTTGCCCCGGTCGCGGTCCCCGCCGCAGCCCAGCACGACGACGACCTTGCCCGGGGTGACCCGGCGGACCGCGTCGAGCAGCCGGGCGACCGCGTCCGGCGTGTGGGCGTAGTCCACGACGGCCAGGAAGGGCTGTCCCGCGTCCACGCGCTCCATCCGGCCGGGCACGCCCGGCAGGTCGCCGACCC
>SCTD01000725.1 GCA_004299215.1 Frankiales bacterium
CGAGCAGCTCGCGCAGGGCGGGGTTGGCGTCGCGGGCGGTGCGGCCCAGGTCGTGGGCGCGCAGGTCGGTCCGGGTGACCGGTCGCAGCCGCAGGACCCCGCCGCGGCCGGGGAGGGTTCGGAGCACGGTGCGCAGGCTCGTCGGGGGCAGGAGCTCGCCGTCGTGCTGCCGGGCCCAGCCGGACAGCGGGTCGATCTGCGCGGTCAGCTGCGGTCGCCGGCGACGGGCGATGCCGGGGTGTGTGGTCTGCTCGGCGGCCAGCGCGTCCTGGGCGAGGGCGAGCAGCGCGTCGGCGTCGGTCACCGCGGCGGCGCCGCCCGGCGTTTCCGCGGGAACGTCCGGCGCGGGAGCGGGGACGTCCCGCGCCTGTCGGGCGGCGCGGACGGCGGGATCGTTCAGGTCGACCTCCGGGTCGGGCAGCGGCTCCCGCCAGCGGGGCAGGCTGGCCAGGAACGACCCGGCCGCGGCCCGCACGTCACCGACGGTGGTCCCGGCCGGCCAGCCCGGCACCGGCGCATCCACGTCGACCGGCGGCGGCGTTCCCGCGGAAACGTCCAGCCGCTCATGTTCCGGTTCGGGCTCCGGTGCGGGCGCGACCGTCGAGTCGCCGGCCGTCGGCGTTCCCGCGGAAACGCCCGCGGCGCCGGCGCCGGTGCCGGCCTCGGCTGCGGCCGGGACGTCGGCCGGGGCGTCGGCTGCGGCCGGGGCGTCGGCGGCGGCCTGGGCGGACTCGGCGTCGCGCCGGCGCTGCAGCTCGGCCTTCTTGGCGTCGATCCCGGCCTGCAGCACCGGCAGGAACTCGGCCGGGCCGCTGACGGTGAAGGTGAAGTGCCCGTCCTGGTGGTAGCGGACCCGGGTCCGCAGCTGCCACGCCGCGGTCTCCGGATCGGCCTCGGCCTGCTCCGCGGCCTGCGCCCGGCGCACCCCTCGCACGACAGCCTCCAGCTGCGCCGCGGTCGAGCTCCGCGCCAGTGAGACCCAGTCGATCCCGTCAGCAGGGTCGGCGACCCGGGTGATCGCCCGGACCTTGGAGTAGGAGATCCGACCGGCGCCGTAGGCCTCGGCCACCGCGGGCAGCTCCTCCAGCCGGCGCGCGACCCGTACCTGCTCACGCGCCGCACCCAGCGACAGGCCGACCTTCCACGC
>SCTD01000564.1 GCA_004299215.1 Frankiales bacterium
CTCGCCTGCCGCGCCCGGCCGAGCGCGGGCCGCCGCGCCCGGCCGACCAGCGCGTGGGTGCTGCTCGCCGACGTCGCCCCCGAGCTGGGGGAGTGGGCTGCCTTCTTCGCCGCCGGCGCCCGCAAGCGCGCCGCCGCCGAGGCAGGCATCCCGTCGGCGGCCACCGAGCGGGAGGCCGACGACCTGGTCCGCGACGCCGAGACCTTCCTCGGCGTCGTCGAGGCCTCCCTCGACTCCGGCCACCAGCTGCTGCTCCGGTCCGGCTAGCCCTCCATGTCCATGGATCCGTTCGTCCACCTGCACGTCGCCTCCGGCTACTCGCTCCGCCACGGCGCCTCCCACCCGCGTGCGCTCGTCCAGCGGGCGGCCGACCACGGCATGGACACCCTGGCCCTGACCGACCGCGACGGGGCGTACGGCGTGGTGAAGTTCGCCCAGGCCTGCACCGAGCTGGGCGTGCGCCCGGTCTTCGGCGTCGACCTGGCGATGAGGCCGATCGCCCCGCCCGCGGCCCGGCCCCGGACCGGCCGCGCCAGCCCGGCCCGCGCCACCCCTGCTCGAGGAGGCGCCTTCCTCGAGCAGCCCGGCGCGGCGCTGCCCCGGGTCACCCTGCTCGCTCGCGACGGCCGCGGCTGGGCGGCGCTCTGCCGGTTGATCTCGGCCACCCACCTGGCCGGCGAGCGCGGCAGCCCGGTGAGCAGCCTCCAGCTGGTCGCCGAGCACGCCGGCGCCGCCGCGCAGGCCGGGGCGGTCGCCGTGCTGCTCGGCCCGGCCTCCGAGCTCGGCCGGGCCGTCACCGCCCGCCGCGACGACCTGGCCCGCGCGCACCTCGACCAGTGGCGCGACGTGCTCGGCGCCGGGTCGGTCGTCGTCGAGGTGGTCCACCACCGCGGCCCGGGCGACGTGGGCCGGGCCGCCCGGATGCTCGGCTTCGCGACCGAGCAGCGGGCGAGCGCGGTGCTCACCAACGTCGTCCGCTACGCCGACCGCGCCGACGCCCCGGCCGCCGACGTGCTCGACGCCGCCCGCCGGCTGGTCGCCCTCGACCGGCGGCACGTCGACCGGACCAACGCCGAGGCCGCGCTGCTGTCCGGCAAGGAGATGGCCGCCGTCGCCGAGCAGGTCGCGCGGGCCGCCGGACTGGGCGACGACGGCCGCGGACTGCTCGCCCGTACCCGCTTCGAGGCCGACCGCTGCGCCGTCGACCCGCGCGCCGACCTCGGCATCGGCGAGGTGCACTTCCCCGAGCTGGAGGCCGGGGGAGGCGAGCCGGAGGCGGTGCTGCGCGCCAAGTGCGAGGCCGGCTTCGGCCGGCGCGGGATGGCGCGCGACGCCGGGACGCTCGCCCGGCTCGAGGACGAGCTGGGGGTGATCCGCGGGCTGGGCTACCCGTCGTACTTCCTCACCGTCGCCGACGTCGTCGACCTCATCAAGGGCATGGGCGTGCGGGTGGCCGCACGCGGCAGCGGCGCCGGCTCGCTGGTGACCTACCTGCTGGGCATCAGCGACGTCGACCCGATCCGCTACGGGCTGCTGATGGAGCGGTTCCTGTCGCCGCTGCGCCACCAGCTGCCCGACATCGACGTCGACGTCGAGTCCGCCCGGCGCACCGAGGTCTACGAGCAGATCCTGCAGAGGTACGGCGGGGAGCGCTGCACCTGCGTCTCGATGATGGACACCTACCGCGCCCGGCACGGCATCCGCGACGTCGGCGCCGCCCTCGGGCTGCCGCCGGGGGAGGTCGACGCGCTGGCCAAGGCGTTCCCGCACATCCGCGCCTCCCAGGTGCGGGCGGCGATGCGCGACCTGCCCGAGCTGCGCGCCAGCGGCCTGGCCCGCGGTGAGAACGCGGGCCGGATCGACCTGCTGCTGCGGCTGGTGGAGCGGCTCGACGGGCTGCCGCGCCACGTCGCGCTGCACCCGTGCGGGGTGCTGCTCTCCGACCGCACCCTGCTGGACCGCACCCCGGTCGAGTCGAGCTGGCTGGGCTTCCCGATGAGCCAGTTCGACAAGGACGACGTCGAGGCGCTCGGGCTGCTCAAGCTCGACGTGCTCGGCATCCGGATGCAGTCGGCGATGCAGCACGCCGTGGCCGAGGTCGCCCGGGTCGACGGGGTGGCGGTCGACGTCGACACCGCGCCGCGCGACGACCCGCGCACCTTCGAGCTGGTCCAGTCGACGCGCACCCTGGGCTGCTTCCAGATCGAGTCGCCCGGGCAGCGCGAGCTGGTCGGCAAGTTCGCGCCGGAGACCTTCGAGGACCTCATCGTCGACATCTCGCTGTTCCGGCCGGGACCGGTCAAGAGCGACATGGTGCGGCCGTTCCTCGAGGCGCGGCAGGGCTGGACGCCCGCGGAGTACCTCCACCCCGACCTCGAGCCGGTGCTGGCCCAGACGCACGGCGTCGTCGTCTTCCACGAGCAGGTGCTGCAGGTCGTCAGCACGATGACCGGCTGCTCGCTGGCCGAGGCCGACGAGATCCGCCGGGCGCTCGGCAACCCCGAGGGCCAGCCAGAGGTGCAGTCCTGGTTCGTGCCGACGGCGCTCGGCGCGGGCTACGAGCTCGCCGTGGTGGAGCGGGTGTGGGAGGTGCTCAAGGCGTTCGGGTCGTTCGGGTTCTGCAAGGCGCACGCCGCGGCCTTCGCGCTGCCGACCTACCAGTCGGCCTGGCTCAAGGCGCACCACCCGGCGGCATTCCTCGCCGGGGTGCTCACGCACGACCCCGGCATGTACCCCAAGCGGCTCATCCTCGACGACGCCCGCCAGCTCGGCGTCGCGGTGCTCGGGCTCGACGTCAACGCCTCCGACGCGGAGTACCGCGTCGAGCGGGTCGGCGTCCTCGACGAGCCCCCGCCCGCGGTGCTCGACCAGCTCGGCTCACCCGCCTCCCTGGGTGATCCACGCGCAGTCGCAGGCGCTTTCGCGGGTGAGAACCACCTGAAGGTCCGCGTGGATCACCGAGAGGAGAGGGCGTACGAAGAGCAGTCCACGGCCGAGCCGCCGCCCTGGGTGGACCAGCCCTGGGTGGATCAGCGGGGCGTCGCCGGCGGGGTGAGCGGCCCGCGCAGCGCGCCGTCCGACCCGCGGCTGCCGGACGGCCGGGGCTACGGCATCCGGATCGGGCTGGCCGACGTCAAGGGCATCTCCGACGCCGAGGTCGCCCGGATCGTGGCCGGCCGGCCCTACTCCAGCCTGTCCGACTTCTGGCACCGCGCCCAGGTGTCCCGCCCGATCGCCGAGCGGCTGGTGGTGGCCGGCGCCTTCGACTCCCTCTACGGGCTGGGCTCGACCGTGCCGGTCCGCCGGCGCGGGCAGGTCACCCGCCGCGACCTCCTCCTCCAGGTCGCCGAGCTGGACAGGTGGACCCGGGCCACGACCAAGGCCGCCCGCCGCGCCGCGCCGCGCGGCCGCGGCCGGACCGCCACCCCGCTGCCCGCCGCGGTGACCGAGGGGGAGCGGCCGGTGGTGCGGCTCGACGACGTGCGGGCCCGGCAGGCCGCGCAGTCGCAGGCGCCGGCCGTCCCCGAGCCGGTCGACGTGCAGCTGGCCCTCGACCTCGGCGACGCCCCGGAGCAGACCACCTCGAGCGGGCTGCCGGAGATGACCCGGGCGGAGCGGGTGCGGGCCGAGCTCGACGTGCTCGGCCTGGACGTCAGCTCGCACGTGATGGACGCCTACGCGCCGTTCCTCGCCGAGCTGGGCACCACCCGGGCGCGCGACCTGCTCGGCTGCCGCAGCCGGCAGCAGGTGCTCGTCGCCGGGGTGAAGGTCGCGACGCAGACCCCGCCGATCCGCTCCGGCCGCCGGGTCGTCTTCGTGACCCTCGACGACGCGACCGGACCGCTCGACGCGACCTTCTTCGAGGACGCCCAGGTCGGCTACGCCACGACCGTCTTCCACTCCTGGCTGCTGGTGATCCACGGGCTGGTCCGCCGCACCGGCCCGCGCGGCGTCTCGATGCAGGCGGTCGGCTGCTGGGAGCTGCCCGCGCTGCACTCCGCCTGGCAGTCCGGAGGTCTGGACGCGGTGTGGGAGCTGATGGCCGTCCCGACCCAGGTCACCGAGGCCGCGGTGCAGGGTGCGGCGGCCAGCCGCTCGACCCGCCCGGTGATGACCACCCCGCCGTTGGTGGGAGGCGGCGCGGGCCACTCCGGGGTCGGCGGCGCGGTGCACGTCTACGCCACCGGCTTCCGCGCCTCGCCGTACGCCGACGTCAAGCCGGCAGGCGACGGCACGGGGACCTCGCGCGGCCGGCCGGTGCCGTCCGAGCCGCCGCGCAAGCTGTGGCACGCCAGCCCGGGGAGCTCGGGACGATGACGCGGCCCCCCTCGAGCAGGTCGGCCGACCGGCCCGTCCCCGGCCTCCGGTCGCCGGCGCATCTCGGCCCAGAACCCCACGCCGGCACGGCACGACCGGCACGCCCCACCTGTCCCAGGAGTCACGGTTGGGGCACGAATCGGGCAGCGGGACTCCACCGGCACGGCAGAGCGGTCGAGGACTCGGAGGACCGACCGCCGACCGCGAGGGATCCCCGACGTGCCGCTCCGCTCTCCTGCCCGCCGTGCCCGGACCGCTCTGCTCCTGGCGCTGGCGTTCGCAGCGGTCCTGCCCGCGACCTCCGCCCTCGCCGCACCCGAGACGCGCACACCCACCCCGGAGGTGGAGGCCTTCGCCCCCTACCAGGGGCAGACGGCCTGCGAGCAGGTGCTCCGGGACGGCGTGGTGCGCTTCCGCGACCTGGTGCTGGCGGCCTACCCCGAGACGGGCGACTCCGGGATGCTGCGCTCCTGCGGGGTCGGCGGGGTCAGCGAGCACAAGGAGGGCCGCGCCAGTCCCAGGCG
>SCTD01000565.1 GCA_004299215.1 Frankiales bacterium
CCCGCGCGACCTGTCGGAGGGGCAGCGGCTCGCGCTCGTGCTCGCCGTGCAGCTGGCCGCGGCGCCCGACGTGCTGCTGCTCGACGAGCCCACCCGGGGGCTCGACTACGACGCGAAGGCGCGCCTCGCGGCGATCCTGCGCGCGATGGCGGCCGAGGGCCGCAGCGTCGTGGTGTCGACCCACGACGTGGAGTTCGTCGCGACCGCCTGCGACCGGGTCGTGGTCATGGCCGAGGGCGAGGTCGTCGCGGACGGCCCCACCGCGCAGGTCGTGCTGGCGTCACCCACCTTCGCGCCGCAGGTCGCCAAGGTGCTGTCGCCACGGCCGTGGCTCACCGTCGCCGAGGTCGCAGCCGCGCTCGAGCTGCCGAGGCCGGCGTGACCGCGGTCGCCGACGTGCGGGTGGTGCGGATCCGGCCGCGCAGCGCGCTCACCCTGCTGCTCGCCTCCCTCGGGGGGCTCGCGGCGTTCCTGTGGCCGCTGCTGGCCGACCGCGGCGCGGCGCTGCAGAGCACCAGCGCGCCGCTGGTCTTCGCGCTGCTGCTCCCGGTGCTGCTCGCGGTCGTGCTGGCCGAGCTGTCCGACGGCGGCATGGACACCAAGGCGCTCGCCATGCTGGGGGTGCTCAGCGCGATCGGCGCGGCGCTCCGCCCGCTCGGCGCCGGCACCGCGGGTGTCGAGACGGTCTTCTTCCTCATCGTGCTGGCCGGCCGGGTCTTCGGACCCGGCTTCGGCTTCGTGCTCGGCGCGACGACGCTGTTCTCCTCCGCGCTGCTCACCGGCGGCGTCGGTCCGTGGCTGCCGTTCCAGATGCTCGGCGCCGCCTGGGTCGGGCTCGGTGCCGGGCTCCTGCCGCGGGTGCGGGGCCGGGCCGAGCTGCTGCTGCTCGCGCTCTACGCGGCGGTGTCCTCGCTGCTGTTCGGCGCGCTGCTCAACCTGTCGTTCTGGCCGTTCATGCTCGGCAGCTCCAACCAGCTGTCCTTCGACCCCGCCGCCGGCCCGCTCGAGAACCTGCACACCTTCGCGCTGTTCACCGTGGCCACCTCGCTCGGCTGGGACCTCGGCCGCGGCCTCACCACGATCGTGCTGGTGCTGCTCGCCGGACCTGCCGTGCTGGCCGCCCTCCGTCGCGCGTCCCGCCGGGCCGCCTTCGAGGCCCCGGTGGCCTTCACCCCGTGACAAGACTGCGACGATCTTCGTCTTGTCGTGGGTCGGCTACGCGTGCGGGACCACAACATGACGAAGATCGTCGCGGGGTGAGAGGGACGCGCGGACGGTCGCGGCGGCGTGCGCGATCTGGGCCGGGGTGAGGTCGGCCCGGGCGGTCAGCCGCAGGCAGGCCTGGCCGTCGGGGACCGACGGCGGCCGGAAGCAGCCCACGAGCACGCCGGCGGCCCGGCAGGCCCGCTGCGCCTCGACCGCACGGGAGGCGTCGCCCACCGGCACGCGCACGACCGGGCCGGGGGTGTCCTCCACACCGAGCGCCGCGGCGAGCGCTGCGGACGCCGACCGCAACGACGCGAGCAGGGAGTCGTCGACCAGCCCGAGCGCGGCGAGTGCCGCCCCGACCGACGCGGGCGCCAGGCCGGTGTCGAAGACGAACGCCCGCGCGGTGTCGACCAGGTGGTCGCGCAGCTCCGCGCTGCAGAGCACGGCCCCGCCCTGGCTGCCCAGCGACTTGGACAGAGTGGCCGTACGCACGACGTCGGGAGCGTCGGCCAGTCCCTCCGCCGCGCAGGCCCCCGCGCCGCGCGGCCCCAGCGCGCCCAGCCCGTGCGCCTCGTCGACCAGGAGCAGCGCGCCGTGCCGCCGCACCACGTCGTGCAGCGCGCGCAGCGGCGCGACGGCTCCGTCGACCGAGAAGACCGCGTCGGTGACCACGACCGCTCGGCCGTCGTGTCCCGCGAGCGCCGCCTCGACCGCGGCGACGTCGAGGTGCGGCACCACCCGCACCGTCGACCGCGACAGCCGGCAGCCGTCGACGATCGAGGCGTGGTTGCTCGCGTCCGACGCGACCAGCACGCCGGGACCGCCGAGGACGGTGAGGGCTGCGAGGTTGGCCAGGTAGCCGGACGAGAGCACCAGCGCAGCCGGCGATCCCGTGCGCTCGGCGAGCGACCGCTCCAGCGACAGGTGCAGCGAGGTCGTGCCGGTGACCAGCCGCGAGCCGGTCGCCCCTGCGCCGAAGCGGTGCGCGGCCTCGGCCGCGGCCGCGACGACGACCGGGTGGCGCGACAGCCCGAGGTAGTCGTTGGAGGCGAGGTCGAGCAGGCCGGGCGCGACCGGCTGCGGGTCGCGCACCAGGCCGCGCTCGCGCACGACGGCGCGCGCGTCGCGCAACCAGCTCCACGGGTCGTCGGGCACCCTCCGACGCTAGCGGCCTAGCCTGCGCCGATGGGACGCGACCTGGACGCGCTGCTCGCCGCGCTCACCCTCGACGAGAAGGCCGCGCTCACCGCGGGCCAGGACATGTGGACCGTCCCCGGGCTTCCCCGGCACGGGATCCCGGCGGTGACGGTCACCGACGGCCCGAACGGCGCGCGCGGGGCGGCGCTGCTCGGAGCCGGCCGCGTGAGCGCGCTGTGCGTGCCGTGCGGCTCCGCCCTCGGCGCCACCTGGGACCCGGCGCTCGTCGAGGAGGTCGGTGCCGCGCTCGGGGACGAGGCGCGTACGAAGTCCGCTCGCGTGCTCCTCGCCCCCACCGTCAACCTCGTCCGCTCGCCGCTCGCCGGCCGGACCTTCGAGTCCTACTCCGAGGACCCGCTGCTGACGGGCAGGCTCGCCGCCGGCTTCGTCCGCGGGGTGCAGAGCCGCGGGGTGGCGGCGACGGTCAAGCACCTGGTCGGCAACGAGGCGGAGTTCGAGCGCACCACCATCAGCTCCGACGTCGACGAGCGCACCCTGCGCGAGCTCTACCTGGTGCCGTTCGAGCTCGCGGTGAAGGAGGGTCGCGTCGCCGCGGTGATGACGGCGTACAACCGGCTCAACGGGACCTGGTGCGCGGAGGACGGGCACCTGCTGACCGACGTGCTGCGGGGGGACCTCGGCTTCGACGGCGTCGTGATGACCGACTGGTTCGCGGTCGCCGACACCGTGCCGGCCGCGCTCGCCGGGCTCGACCTGCAGATGCCCGGACCGGACCGGTTCTACGGCGCGGCGCTCGCCGAGGCGGTGCGCGCGGGCGACGTCCCCGAGGCGACGCTCGACGCGATGGTCTTGCGCTGGCTTGCGCTCGTCGACCGGCTCGACGCCTGGGACGGCGAGCCCGCGCCCGAGCAGGCCGTCGACCGCGACGACCACCGCGCGCTCGCCCGGCGCGCGGCGTCGGACGCGATGGTGCTGCTGCGCAACGACGGGCTGCTCCCGCTGCGCGGTGACGAGAGCCTGGCGCTGATCGGCCCGGGGGCGACCCTCACCCAGATCATGGGCGGCGGCTCGGCCCAGCTCCGCGCGCACCGCAGCGCCTCCCTCGCGCAGCTGCTGCCCGAGCGGTGGTCCGGCGACGTCGCCGTCGAGCAGGGCTGCTTCGCCGACGCGACGGTCCGGCCGATCCCGGGACCGCTGGCTGCGACCTTCCGCGACGGCAGCGGCGCGGTGGTCGGCGAGACGGCCGAGCGCGACGGCCGGCTGCTGTGGTTCACCGAGCCGCTCGAGGGACTCGATCCCGACGCCTTCTCGTTCACGGCCCGCACCACGCTGCGGGTGACGGAGACCGGCGCGCACCTGTTCACCGTCACGCAGGCCGGTCGCGCCCGGCTGACCGTCGATGGGGCGGTCGTCGTGGACGGCTTCGCCGACGTGCCGCCGCCCGGGACGACGCTGTTCGGCCTCGGCTCGCAGGAGGTGCAGGCGACGGTCGAGCTCACCGCCGGCACCGACGTCGAGGTGCAGGTCGACTACAGCAGCGAGGGGTCGGTGCTGCTGCACGGCGTGGTCGTCGGGCACCGCCCGCCGGAGGCCGGCGACCGGATCGACCGGGCCGTCGCAGCGGCGGCCGCCGCGGACGTCGCGGTGGTCGTCGTGGGCACCAGCGACGAGTGGGAGACCGAGGGCCACGACCGGGACTCGCTGCACCTGCCGGGCGACCAGGACGAGCTGGTCCGCCGGGTCTGCGCCGCCAACCCGCGGACCGCCGTCGTCGTGAACAGCGGCGCCCCGGTGCAGCTCGACTGGGCGGAGGAGACCGCCGCGCTGCTGCAGGCGTGGTTCGGCGGGCAGGAGATGGCCGAGGCCGTGGTCGACGTGCTGCTCGGCGACGCCGAGCCGGCCGGCCGGCTGCCGGTGACGATCCCGCTGCGCATCGAGCACACGCCGGCGTTCGGCGCGTTCCCCGGGACCAACCACCGCGTGTCCTACGACGAGCGGCTGCTGGTGGGCTACCGCTGGTACGACACCCGCGCCCTCCCGGTCCGCTACCCGTTCGGCCACGGCGGGTCGTACACCTCCTTCTCCTGGGGCGAGCCGGTCGTCACGCGGGAGGGCGACGACGTCGTGCTGTCGGTCGCCGTCACCAACACCGGGTCGCGCCCCGGTGCCGAGGTGGTGCAGGCCTACGTCGAGCCGCCCCCGTCCCGGCTGCCGCGTCCGCGGCGGGAGCTCCGGGCGTTCGCCAAGGTGCGGCCGGCGCCGGGGGAGACCGTCGTCGCGCGCCTGGTCCTGCCGCCGCGGGCGTTCGCGTACTGGGACCCGGGCTCCACGGAGACCGCGCACCTCGACGCGCGGCGCGGCGACTCGGTGCTCGTGCCCGGCGACAGCGGCCCGGTGCCACGGCCGGAACCGGGCTGGTACGCCGAGGACGGTCCCCACCTGGTGCACCTCGCGCGGTCGGTCGTGGACGTGGTCGCGACGGTCGAGGTGGCTGTAACGTGTTCTAGTACGGATCCGGGGAGGCACGAGTGAGCGACAGCGCGGTGGACGTCGACCTGCTGGTGGTGGGTGCCGGCCCGTGCGGCCTCTACGCCGCCTACTACGCGGGCTTCCGCGGGCTGTCGATCGCGATCGTCGACGCGCTCCCCGAGGCCGGCGGGCAGATCACCGCCCTCTACCCGGAGAAGCTCATCTTCGACATCGCCGGCTTCCCGGCGGTCCGCGGCAAGGACCTGGTGGAGAACCTGGTCCGGCAGGCCTCGCCGTTCCACCCGCGCTACCTGCTCGGCGAGCAGGCGGTCGGCTACGAGCTGGCCGGCGACCGCGCCGTCATCACCTGCGCGTCCGGCACGACGGTCTCGGCCGGCGCCGTGGTGGTCACCGGCGGGATCGGCACCTTCACGCCGCGCCCGCTCCCGGGCGGGGCGGACTGGGAGGGCAAGGGGCTGGCCTACATCGTCCCGACCTACCTCCCGTACGCCGATCTCGACGTGGTCGTCGTCGGCGGCGGCGACAGCGCCGTCGACTGGGCGCTCGGTCTCGAGGGCGTCGCGCGGTCGGTGACGCTGGTGCACCGGCGCGACGAGTTCCGCGCGCACGCGCACTCGGTCAAGCTGCTCAAGGACTCCTCGATCCGGCTGGTCACGCCGGCGCAGGTGGCCTCCATCTCCGGCGACAGCCGGGTCACCGCGGTCACCGTGAAAGACGTGAAGACCAAGGAGCTCACCGAGCTGCCGGCGCAGGCCGTGGTCGCCGCGCTGGGCTTCTCCGCCGACATCACGCCGCTGGAGAGCTGGGGGCTCGACGTGCGCGAGCGGCACATCGTGGTCGACACCCGGATGGCCACCAACCTGCCGCGGGTGTTCGCAGCCGGCGACATCACGGAGTACCCCGGCAAGGCGCGGCTGATCTCCGTAGGGTTCGGTGAGGCGGCGACGGCGGTCTGCAACGCCGCCACCGTCCTCGACCCGGAGGCGACCGTCTTCCCGGGTCACTCGACCGAGCAGCTGGAAGGGCCCGCCGCGTGACGTACGTCATCACGAGCACCTGCGTCGACATCAAGGACATGTCCTGCATCGAGGAGTGCCCTGTCGACTGCATCTACGAGGGCGACCGCAAGCTCTACATCCAGCCCGCGGAGTGCATCGACTGCGGCGCCTGCGAGCCGGTGTGCCCGGTGGACGCGATCTACCCCGACCGCCGGTTGCCGACCGAGCAGGCCGAGGACAAGGCCGACAACGCGGCGTTCTTCACCGAGGTGCTGCCCGGGCGGGACGCGCCGCTCGGCGCCCCGGGCGGGTCGATGAAGACCGGCGAGATCGGCGTGGACACCCCGCGGATCGCCTCCTTCGTCAAGCCGGACGAGGACTGACGTGGGGGTCAACCAGCGCGCGGCCATCACGATGACCGACGAGGAGATCGCCGCCTTCGTCGAGCGCAGCCGCAACTGCACGCTCGCCACGATCGGGCCTTCCGGGCAGCCGCACCTGGTCGCGATGTGGTACGCCGTGGTCGACGGCCAGCTGTGGTTCGAGACCAAGGCCAAGTCGCAGAAGGCGCGCAACCTGCTGCGCGACGACCGGGCCACGGTGCTCATCGAGGACGGCGCGACCTACGACACGCTGCGGGGCGTCTCCTTCGAAGGGCGGGCCGTCGTGGTCGACGACCCGG
>SCTD01000566.1 GCA_004299215.1 Frankiales bacterium
TCCAGCTGGTGGTCGGGGCTGCGGTGGGCCTGGCGCTCGGCCGCCTCGGCCGCGAGCTGCTGAGCCGCGTCGCGCTGTCGGTCGCCGGCCTCTACCCGTTGGCGACTGTCGCGATCGTGCTGCTGGGCTACTCCACCGCGACGGCCGCCGGGGCCAGCGGCTTCATGGCCGCCTACCTGGCCGGGCTGGTGCTCGGCAACAGCCAGCTGCCGCACCGCGGCGCCGTCTTCGGCTTCGCCGGCTCACTGGCGCTCATGGCCGAGGCCGGGCTCTACGTCCTGCTCGGCCTGCTGGCCTCCCCGGACCGGCTCCCGGAGGCGGTCGGACCGGCGCTGCTGGTCGGCGGGGTCGCGGTGCTCGTGGCGCGACCGGCGGCGGTCGTCCTGTCGCTGCTGCCGTTCCGGGTGCCGTGGCGGCATCAGGTGTTCGTCTCGTGGACCGGCCTGCGCGGAGCCGTGCCGATCGTTCTCACCACCATCCCCATCACGGAACGCGTGCCGGGCGCGGAGCGGGTGCTCGACATCGTCTTCGTCCTCGTCGTGCTGCTGACGCTGGTGCAGGCGCCGACGCTGCCGTTGGTGGGACGGTGGCTGGGCGTCGTCGAACCGGTGCACACCCGCGACCTCGAGGTCGAGTCCGCTCCGCTCGAGCAGATGAACGCCGTGCTGCTGCAGCTGCACGTGGGGCCGGCCTCGCGACTGCACGGGGTGTACGTCGAGGAGCTGCGACTGCCGCCCGGTGCTCAGGTCAGCCTCATCGTTCGGGACGGCAAGAGCCTGGTGCCGGGGCCGTACACCTACTTCGCCCACGGTGACTCGGTGCTGGTCGTCACCCCGACCGCCGTGCGAGAAGCCACCGAGGGGCGGCTGCGGGCCGTGACGCGCGGCGGCAAGCTGGCCCGCTGGAACGGTCAGGACGGCTGAGGCGAGCCACCTCAGTCGTCGACGTCCGGACCGGCGAGCTCGTCCACGTGCAGCCGGTCGCGGCGCACGTGGCGGGTGCGGTAGCCGACCCGTCCGATGAGGTGCGCGGACACCGGAGCGGTCACGAGCTGGAAAGCGCCTGCCAGCACCAGCATCCAGAGGTCCACGCTGTCCCTCAGGCGCACCGCAGCGCCGGCCAGGCAGAGCAGGATGCCCAGCACCTGCGGCTTGGTGGCGGCGTGCATGCGACTCAGCACGTCGACGAAGCGCAGCACTCCGACGGAGGCGGCGAGCGCGAGCATCGCGCCACTCAGCAGCAGGGCCGCTGCCAGCACGTCGAGGGCGTCGTCGAGGCTCATCGTCGGCCCGCCAGCAGCCGGGCGATGCTCACCGACCCGACGAAGCCCAGCAGCGTCAGCACGACCAGCACGGGTACGGATGAGGAGTCACGGGTGGCCGCCGCCGTCGTGGCGAGCGCGCAGATGACGACGGCCAGCAGCATGTCGACGGCCACGACCCGGTCCAACGTCGACGGTCCGCGCAGCAGCCGCACCGTGGTGATGGCCGCTGCGGCTCCGAGCATGCACGCCACGACCGTGAAGACGACGCTCATGGGGCCACCTCCGCTCGCACGCTCATGCCGCCCCGCTGGGGCGCAGGAGCAGCGCCCGGTCCTCAGGGCGTCCGACGGCCCGGACCACGCGCGCCTCGAGGTCGAGGACCTGCCGACGGAACGCCTCCACGGACGCGTCGTCGGGTGCGGACAGCACGTGGGCGTAGAGCGTGCGGGAGCGGGCGTCGAGCTCGATCACGATCGACCCGGGCACCAGCGTCAGTGCCTCGGCGGTCATCGTCATGAGCAGCTCGGACTCGCTGCGCAGCCGCACCGCGACGACCGAGCTGATGTCCTGCTCGCCCGGACGCACCGCCTGCCAGGCGACCTGCACGCTCGACAGGATCAGGTCGGCCACGAAGTGACCGACGAAGGCGAGCAGCCCGCGAGGGCTGACACGGCCGCCGAACCCGACGTCGGGCAAGGGGAGCAGCAGCAGCACGACGGCGCTCAGCAGCAGGCCGTTCAGGACGTTGCCCAGGCTCCAGGTGCCCCAGAGCAGGACCCACACCGTCGTCAGCCACAGCAGGGGGACCACGTGCAGGCCGGCGGGCAGGCGCCGCCTCGGCGTGCTCATCGCGCGTCCTCCGGCAGCACCGCGATGAGGTAGGGCGTCCGGTCGAGCAGGTCGACCGAGGCGCGATCCGCGTAGCCGTAGAGCGGCGCCGCCACCGCAGTGAGGGCCACGGTCACCAGCACCACCGCGGCGGTGGAGGCGAGCATGGTGCGGGGCAGCTGCGTCGACGGCCGCTGCCGCACCAGGAACGAGCCGCTCGTCTCATCCGGTCCGGCGTCGAGGTCGGAGCCGTCGCTCTCGACCCGGGCCTGCTCGACCGGCCGCCAGAACGCCTTGGCCCACACCCTCGCGACGGCGTAGAGGGTGAGCAGGCTGGTCACCACCCCGCCCCCCACGACCGCCCAGGCCAGGACGCTCCCGTCCTGCGCGCCGGCCTGCAGCAGGCCGAGCTTGCCGATGAAACCCGACAGGGGAGGGATCCCGGCGAGGTTCATCGCCGGGACGAAGAACAGCACCGCGATCAGCGGGGAGGTGCGCGCGAGGCTGCCCAGCCTGTCGAGGTCGGTGGTCGCGTTGCGGCGCTCGATCAGCCCGGCGACGAGGAAGAGCGCGGTCTGGATGAGGATGTGGTGGGCGACGTAGAAGACCGAGCCGGCCAGACCGGAGGCGGAGCCCAAGCCGATCCCGAAGATCATGTAGCCGATGTGGCTCACCAGGGTGAAGGACAGCAGTCGTTTGAGGTCGTCCTGGGCAACGGCGCCGAGGATGCCGATCACCATGGTCAGCAGGCCCGCGACCAGCAGCAGCTTGCCCAGCTCGGCGCCCGGGAACAGCAGCGTCTCTGTGCGGATGATCGCGTAGACGCCGACCTTGGTGAGCAGGCCGGCGAAGACGGCTGTCACGGGTGCGGCGGCCGTGGGGTAGCTGTCGGGCAGCCACCCCGACAGCGGGAAGACCGCGGCCTTGATGCCGAACGCGACGAGCAGCACCAGGTGGATGGCCGTCCGCGTCCCGTCCGGCACCTCGTCCATCCGCAGCGCGATCTGAGCCATGTTCAGGGTGCCGGTCGCGGCGTACACCAGGGCGATGCCGGCCAGGAACAGCAGCGAGGACACCAGGCTGACCACGACGTAGGTGATGCCGGCCTGCACCCGCTGCGCCGTGCCGCCGAGCGTCAGCAGGACGTAGCTCGAGACCAGCAGCACCTCGAAGCCGACGTACAGGTTGAACAGGTCACCCGACAGGAAGGCGTTGGCGACGCCGGCGCTGAGGATCAGGTAGGTCGGGTGGAAGATCGACAGCGGGGTGTTCTCGGTGCCGTCGCTGGTGCCCTGACCGACGGCGTAGACGAGCACGCCGAGCGTCGCCGTGGCCGACACGACCAGCATCAGCGCCGACAGCCGGTCGACCAGCAGCGAGATCCCGATGCCGGGCCCCCAGCGCCCGACCTGCACGGCGGTGGCGCCCTCACGATCGGCCAGCACGAGCAGCGCGAGGCAGGCCAGAAGTGCCGCGGACAGCACGGCGACGCTGATGGTGCGCTGGGTGCGCGGGTGCCGGCCGACCAGCAGGGTGGCCGCGGCCCCCAGCAGCGGGAGCAGCACCGGCAGCGGCGCGAGGTAGCGGATCACGGGCGCGTCTCCCGCACTCCCGGGGGCGTCCGCGGCCCGAGGTCGTCGCCACTGTCGTACGGGCTCTCGCCGGGTTCGACCTGGCTCTCCTCGTCGAGTCGGCGGTGCTCGCTGATGACGCGCAGGTCCTCAGGGTCGTCGACGACGTCCTCGCGCTCGCCCAGCACCCAGCTCCGGTGGATGAGCGCGAGCATGAAGGCGGCCACCCCCAGCGTGATGACGATCGCCGTGAGGATCAGCGCCTGCGGCAGCGGGTCGCTCATCTCGGCATCGGGCGTACGACCGACGATCGGGGCTCCGCCCGCCGGTCCGCTCGTGGACAGGATGAGCACGTTCGTCGCGTTGCCGAGCAGCAGGATCCCGAGCAGCACCCGCGTGAGGCTGCGCTCGAGCAGCAGGAAGACGCCACAGCTGAAGAGGACCGCCACCAGGCCGAGGTAGACGAGGTTCGGCGTCATCGGTCCGCCTCCTGGCGGTCGAGCTCCGCGCCGAGACTGCGCAGGATGTCGAGCACGAGCCCCAGGACGACCAGGAAGACGCCGAGGTCGAAGAACAGCGACGTCACGAGCTTCACGTCGCCGTAGAGGGGGAGCGTGGCCGTCAGGATCGCCGTCTGCAGGACCTCGGCCCCGAGCAGTATCCCGACCACACCGGTGCCGCCGGCCAGCAGGAGCCCGGCGCCGAGCAAGAAGCCGGCGTCGACCGGCGCAGCCTCCCCGAGCTCGTAGCGGCCGCCGGCCACGTAGCGCACCACGAGGGCCAGCCCGGCAACGAGTCCGCCGGCGAACCCGCCGCCGGGCACGTTGTGGCCCGAGAACAGCAGGTACACCGAGAGGATCACGACGGTGTGGAAGATCAGCCGCGTCACGACCTCGAGCACGACCGAGCGCTGGCCGCGGCGCATCAGGTTGCCGCCGCTGAGGAACCGGCCGGACTCGGCCCGCTGCGCATCGGCCGCGCGACCGCGCTCGACGGCGGCGTCGGAGGCCTCTGCCACCCGCTGCGGCAGCCCGGTCCGTCGGCGGAGGAAGACCAGGCTCGCCACGCCGGTGGCGGCGACCACCAGGACGGAGATCTCGCCGAGGGTGTCCCACGCCCGGATGTCCACCAGGACGACGTTGACGACGTTGGCGCCGCCGCCGAACTCGTAGGCGCCCCGGGCGAACGCGTCCGAGACGGGCTCGGCGCTGCGCGCGCCGATGGCCGTGGCGCCGAGACCGGCCATGAGCGCGCCTGTCGGGACGGCGACGAGCAGCCGGACCCACCTCTGGCGCGTCGTGTGGCGGTCGACGATC
>SCTD01000567.1 GCA_004299215.1 Frankiales bacterium
CGCGGGTGCGGTCGACCTTGTCGATGTCGATCTCGTGGAACATCGACTGCTCGGTCAGGCCGAAGGTGTAGTTGCCGTTGCCGTCGAACTGCTTCGGCGACAGGCCGCGGAAGTCACGGATGCGCGGGAGCGCGATGGTGACCAGGCGGTCCAGGAACTCCCACATGCGGTCGCCGCGGAGAGTGACCTTCGCGCCGATCGGCATGCCCTCGCGCAGCTTGAACTGCGCGATCGACTTGGTCGCCTTGCGGATCTGCGGCTTCTGGCCGGTGATGGCCGTCAGGTCGCGCAGCGCGCCGTCGATCAGCTTGGAGTCCTTGGCGGCGTCGCCGACACCCATGTTGACGACGACCTTGACGACGCCGGGCACCTGCATCGGGTTGCCGAACGAGAACTGCTCGGTCAGCGCAGGCTTGATCTCCGCGCGGTAGCGCGCCTTCAGGCGCGGCATCTCCCGCGTAGGGGCGGCCGTGGTCTCAGTCATCAGATGTCTCCGTTGCAGCGCTTGCAGATGCGGACGCTGTGGGTCTTGCCGGCCTCGTCGGGCTCGCTGCGTCGGTGGCCGACGCGCGTGGCCTTGCCGCAGCTGGTGCACACGACCTGCACGTTGGACACGTGCACCGGCGCCTCGGTGGTCACGATGCCCCCCTGCTGAGAGCCCCGCGCCGACTGGGTGATCTTGGTGTGCTTCTTGACCCGGTTGACGCCCTCGACGAGAACGCGCGAGGTGCCGGGGTCGGCGGCGATGACCCGGCCCTGGAGACCGCGGTCCTTGCCGCTGCGCACCAGGACGGTGTCGCCCTTCTTCACGAACAGGCCTGCCATGGCTACAGCACCTCCGGTGCGAGCGAGATGATCTTCATGAAGCGCTTGTCGCGCAGCTCGCGGCCGACGGGGCCGAAGATGCGGGTGCCCCGCGGGTCACCGCCGTCCTTGATGAGGACAGCGGCGTTCTCGTCGAAGCGGATGTAGGAGCCGTCGGGACGGCGCCGCTCCTTGACGGTGCGGACGATGACCGCCTTGACGACGTCGCCCTTCTTGACGCCGGCGCCCGGGAGGGCGTCCTTGACGGTGCCCACGATGATGTCGCCGATGCCGGCGTAGCGCCGACCGGAGCCACCGAGCACGCGGATGCAGAGGATCTCCTTGGCACCCGTGTTGTCGGCGACGCGCAGTCGCGACTCCTGCTGGATCACTGTTTCTCCTTCGGACCCGGTTTCCCGCGGGGCGGGACCTGGGACCAGCTATGTGCCGCCTGGGCGGCGCGGATGGTGCTGTGTCTCGGAAGACTGTCTCGGAAGACGAGGCGTACGGCTGCTGCAGCTACTTCGCCTTCTCGAGGATCTCGACGACGCGCCAGCGCTTGGTGGCCGACAGCGGCCGGGTCTCCATCAGCAGGACCCGGTCGCCGACGCCGCAGCTGTTCTGCTCGTCGTGCGCCTTGAGCTTGTTGGTGCGGCGCAGCGTCTTCTTGTAGAGCGGGTGCTGCACGCGGTCCTCGACGGCGACGACGACGGTCTTGTCCATCTTGTCGCTGACGACCAGGCCCTCGCGGGTCTTGCGGAAGCCGCGGTCGTGCTCGACGTCGGTCGTGGTCTCGGTCATGCCGTCCCTGCCTCGGTGCTGGTGGTCTCGCGGACGATGCCGAGCTCGCGCTCGCGCATGACCGTGTAGATGCGGGCGATGTCACGCCGCACGTGGTGCAGCCGACGGTTGTTGTCGAGCTGCCCGGTGGCCACCTGGAAGCGGAGGTTGAACAGCTCCTCCTTCGCCTCGCGCAGGCGGCTGACCAGCTCGTCGTCGTTCAGGTCGCGGATCTCGGCCGCGGTGGTCTCGGCCATCAGTCACTTCCCTCACGCGTGATGAAGCGGCACTTCATCGGCAGCTTGTGCATGGCACGGCGCATGGCCTCGCGGGCCAGCGGCTCCGGCGGACCGGCGAGCTCGAAGAGCACGCGACCCGGCTTGATGTTGGCGACCCACCACTCGGGCGAGCCCTTGCCGGAGCCCATGCGGGTCTCCGCGGGCTTCTTGGTCAGCGGGCGGTCCGGGTAGACGTTGATCCAGACCTTTCCGCCACGGCGGATGTGCCGCGTCATCGCGATACGCGCGGACTCGATCTGCCGGTTGGTGAGGTAGGCCGGCTCGAGAGCCTGGATGCCGTACTCGCCGAACGCCAGCGACGTGCCGCCCTTGGCCGCACCGCTGCGGTCGGGGTGGTGCTGCTTGCGGTGCTTGACCCTGCGGGGGATCAGCATGGTCAGGCCTCCGTCTCGGGAGCGGGCGTGGTGTCGGCGGCAGAGCCCTCGGGAGCAGCGGCCTCGGGGGCAGCCGTCTCGACAGGCGTCTCGACAGGCGTCTCGACAGGCGCGGCCTCGGGAGCGGCGGCCTCGGCCGGAGCGTCGGCGGTCAGGACGACGTCCTCGGCGGGAGCCTCGTCGGCCTGCTCGCCGACCTGGCGACCGGCGTCGGTGCCGCCGGCCGTGGTGCCGGAGGAGCCGGAGCGCGGGCCACGGCGGGCGGGACGCTCACGGCGCTGCTGGCGCAGCTCGGCCTCCTGCTGCTCGCGCTCGACCCGGCTCTGGACGACGTCGCCCTTGTAGATCCAGACCTTGACGCCGATGCGGCCGAAGGTGGTCTTGGCCTCGTAGATGCCGTAGTCGATGTTCGCGCGGAGCGTGTGCAGCGGCACGCGACCCTCGCGGTAGAACTCCGAGCGGCTCATCTCCGCGCCGCCGAGGCGACCGGAGCACTGCACGCGGATGCCCTTGACGCCGGGGTTCTTCATCGCGGACTGCATGGACTTGCGCATCGCGCGGCGGAAGCTGACGCGGCTCGAGAGCTGCTCGGCGACGCCCTGCGCGACGAGCTGCGCGTCGGACTCGGGGTTCTTGACCTCGAGGATGTTGAGCTGCACCTGCTTGCCGGTGAGCTTCTCGAGGTCGCCGCGGATCCGGTCGGCCTCGGCGCCGCGGCGGCCGATGACGATGCCCGGGCGGGCCGTGTGGATGTCGACGCGGACGCGGTCACGGGTGCGCTCGATCTCCACCTTGGAGATGCCGG
>SCTD01000568.1 GCA_004299215.1 Frankiales bacterium
TCTCCGGGCTGCAGAGCCGCCTGGCCCGCGCAGCCGAGGCCGCGGGGCTCTCCGGAGGGCGGGCGGCCCCGGGCGCCTACACCGGCGACGTGGTGGACCTGCGCGTCCGCGGCGAGCTGAGCGAGGAGGTGCTCGTCGAGGTGCCGCACGACTCGCCGGCGCTGTGGCGCAGCGGCGTCTACACCGACTGGGACGGCGCGTCGTGGTCCCGTCCTGCCCGGGCGCGGCGGGTGGGTGGTCCGCCGTTCGTGGTCGCCGACGACCCCGGGCGGACCCGCACCGACGACGTGCGGGTGCGCCGCCGCGCGGCCGGCACCGTCTGGGCGCCGGGCCCCGTGCAGGAGGTGTCGCTGCTCGGCAACGCTGTCGGCGTCGACCCGCTGGGCGCGGTCCGCGGACCGACCTGGCCGCTCTACTCGGTGCGCAGCCTGGTCGTGGACCCGTCCGACGAGGAGCTGCGCGGCAGCACCGGCGTGGACCCCGGCGACCCGCGGTGGACGGCCGTGCCGGCGAGCGTCCCGGACCGGGTGCGCGCGCTGGGCCGTCAGCTCGCGGGCGACGCGCCGACCCGGCTCGACGCCGTGCGCGCCGTCGAGCAGTGGCTCGCCGCGAACGCGACCTACCGCCTCGACTCGCCCGTCCCGCGACCGGGGGAGGACGCGGTCGACCGCTTCCTGTTCGTCGACCGGGTCGGCTTCTGCGAGCAGTTCGCCGCGGCGGAGGTCCTGCTGCTGCGCGCGGCGGGGATCCCGGCCCGCTTCGTGACGGGCCTCGCGTACGGCGTCGAGGGCCGGGACGGCTGGCGCAGCTTCCGGCAGAAGGACCTGCACGCCTGGGTGGAGGTCTTCCACCCCGGCATCGGATGGGTCAGCTCGAACCCCACGCCCCCGGCGACCCAGCTCGCGGGCGCACCGCTGCGGGTGCGCGTCGCGGCCAGCCTGACGGGGCTGCTGCAGTCCGCCGACGACGTCCCCGGGGGTCGTCCGGCGCTGGCCTCCGGCCTGCTCGCGCTCGCCGCCGGGGTGGCCACGGCCCTGCTGGTCCGCCGCCGACGCCGGCCGGTCCTCGCGGCCGAGCTACGACCGCTGCCGGTCCGCACCGAGGGACGCCCGGCGCTGCAGGCGTTCCTGCGCTGGGACTCCCGGCTCGGTGCGCGTCGCCGGCGACCGGCCGAGTCGCTGCGCGAGCTGCAGGCCCGCCTCGACCTGCCTCCGGAGCTGCGCGCCGCGCTCGACGTCGTCGAGCAGGAGTGCTACGCCGCGACGCCACCGCCGGACGCGGCCCGGGCGACGACGGTGCTGGACCGCAGGTAGGTCAGGACGGGGGACTCGGCCATCGGCTGGGAGGAAGAACGTGCACCTCTCGTGGAGGCGGGGCAGACCACGCTCAGCGCAGCCCTTCCGGAGACCTCCCGAGGGGAGGTGCACGCTCTTCCTCCCACCGAGACTCGGGCCTCAGCGCCGAAGGCGCTTCAGGTGGTGGCTCACGTCGCCCACCTGGTCGACGTGCATCACCCGGGTGTCGAAGGCCCACCGGTCGCCGACGCGGTGGAAGGTGTCGTCGTAGCGGCCGGTGACGATCACCTGCAGCGGCAGGTCGGGGGTCGCCTGCGTGACGGAGTAGCAGGCCCGGCTGCGCGCCGTACCGGCGTCCTCGTCCACCTCGATCCGCGCGTTCGTCGTGAGGTGCTGGGTCTTCGGGGTGCCGTCGTCGTAGATCCGCACTCGCGTCTCGAACATCGCCCGGACACCGTCCCTGCCCTCGAAGAGGGGCCCGTCCGCGGCACCCCGGATGCGGCCGTGCGCGAAGAGGTCGGCCACCCCGTCGAGGTCGCCGCGGTCGATGCGGTCGGCGTAGGTGTAGAGCAGGTGCTCGATCGCGCGCTCGCTGGTGTCCACGAGCCGTAGCCTGTCCCGGTGCGTCTGGTCCTCGCAACCTGCTCCGTCGACTACGTCGGCCGGCTCACCGCGCATCTGCCGACGGCCACGCGGCTGCTCATGGTCAAGGCCGACGGATCGGTGCTGGTGCACTCCGACACCGGTGGCTACAAGCCGCTGATGTGGATGACACCGCCGTGCACCACCGTGGAGCTCGACGGCACCTGGACGGTGACGAACAAGGGCGGCGAGCAGATCGTCATCACCGTGGAGGAGGTGCACTCCGACAGCGCCCACCACCTCGGCACCGACCCCGGGCTGGTCAAGGACGGTGTCGAGAAGCACCTGCAGGAGCTGCTCGCGGACCGCTGCGAGGTGCTCGGCGCCGGCTGGACCCTGGTGCAGCGCGAGTACTTCACCGACATCGGCCCGGTCGACCTGCTCTGCCGGGACGACAGCGGCGCGCACGTGCTCGTCGAGGTGAAGCGGCACGCCGAGATCGACGGCGTCGAGCAGCTGACGCGCTACCTGCAGCGGGTGTCGACGGTGCTCGGCGACGTCAAGGGCGTGCTCGCCGCGCAGAGCTTCAAGCCGCAGGCGAAGGTGCTCGCCGCCGATCGCGGGATCACCTGCGTGCAGCTGGACTACGACGCGCTGCGGGGGATGGACCCGCACACGCCCACGCTGTTCTGAGCGGGGCTTGTCACCCGTTCGGGTGAGGGGAACCGGACACCCCAGTACGACGAGGACAAGGGCGCGCAGAGCGTGCGCCCTTCCCCCGAGCTCGTCCGAGGTCCTCCCTTGTCCCGCGCCCTGCTGTCCTCCGCCCCTCGTCGTGCCGTCTCGGTCTGCCTCGCCGCAGGCCTGATCGGCGGCCTGCTCGTGGGCTTCGCCGCGGGCGAGGAGCCGGCGTCGCCGGTGGCTCCGGTCGCGGCTGCCGAGATCGGCCGCACGCCGCTGCCCGCCGGCGACCCCGGACGCGGCCGGGTCGGGGTCGAGCGCAGCGCGCTCGACCTCGCCGCCGCCCTGGACGCCGTCCCGCTGCGCGCCGACGGCGAGGAGGCCAGCCGCTACTGCCCGGTCGAGCGGCTCGCGGTCCGCTGGGAGGCGCCCCTGCCGGGCGAGTTCGCCGTCGGCGGTCACATCGACCCCGTCGGGCCGCCCCCCACCGACGAGACCGGCGAGGTCAACGGCCTGGTCGTCTGCGCGGGCTCCTCCTACGCCTACATGGGCTTCGAGGCCCGCTGGACCGGGGCCGCCTGGTCGGTCGCGGCCGTGCCCTCGCTCAGCGACGAGCACGAGCTCGAGGGTGAGGCGCACGAGGAGGAGGCGCACGAGGAGGAGCCCTCGCCGCCTCCCGCTCCGCGTACCCCCGCTCCGGCGGCACCGCGCCCTGGGGGCTTCGCGCCGCCGTCGGTGGACGGCATCGACCCCTACGCGGCGTACGACCCGCAGCGCGCCTGCGACCCGGTCGCCAAGCCGGGGACGGTCGCGCTGCGCGACCTGCTGCTGGGCACCCACCCGGGGACCCGCAGCCTGGGCATCTCGCGCACCTGCACGGCCCGCGGCACCTCGGAGCACAAGGAGGGGCGCGCCGTCGACTGGGGCGTGCGCGTCGACCGGCCGCGGGAGCGGGCTGCTGCGGAGGGCGTGCTGCAGCAGCTGCTGGCCACCGACTCGGCCGGGCACCGGCACGCGCTCGCCCGCCGGCTGGGCGTCATGTACCTCATCTGGGACCGGCAGATCTGGTCGTCCTACAGCGCGGAGCGGGGCTGGCGGGCGTACGGCGGCGCGAACGCCCACACCGACCACGTCCACATCTCGCTGAGCTGGGACGGCGCCATGGGGCGCACGTCGTACTGGAGCGGTGCCAACGCCACGCTGCTGCGCAGTGACCCGGAGCTGCAGCTGGTGTCGGGCCACTCGGGCCGTGCCGCTGCTGCGCCCGCGCCGCTGCGCGAGGACCGACCGGGCACGCGACGGGGCCGGGACGCCGCCGGCACGGGTCGGGAGGTCCGGGCGCCATGGGAGCCGCGGTCGCCGCGGCCGGTGCGGTCGCCGCGGCCGACCGACGAGCCCGACCTGGTGCAGCACGACAGCGCCTGGGCGGAGCGACGCCGGGCCGAGCGGGAGGCCGCCCGGGAGCGGCGTCGGGTCGCGCGGCAGGCGGCGGCGATCGCGGCCGCGGCCGTCGCGCCCGAGGTCGTGCCGGTCGTGGTGCCTGCTGTCCCCGCGGCGGTCGCGGCGGAGCCGTCTCCGGCGCGCATCCGGACGGCGCGTCCGGAGCGGCCGCGCAGCGAGCAGCCGCGGACGGAGCGGACCGCACGTCCGGATCAGCCGCGGACGGAGCGGACCGCGCGTCCGGAGCGCGCGCGGACGGAGCAGCCGCGGACGGAGCGGACCGCGCGTCCGGAGCGCGCGCGCGCGGAGAGCACGCGCACCGAGCGGAAGCGGGCGGAGAGCCGGCGCAGCGAGCGGACGCGCGGCGAGCGCAGCCGGGAGGGTGCGCCGCGCGGCGAGCGGCCGCGCCGCAGGTCCTAGCCGACGACCGGCAGCAGGCCGTCCAGGTCGAGGACCTTCACCACCCGGCGGACCAGTCGCGAGGGCGAGCGCAGGGCGAGCCGCCCGCCCCGCGCGGCCAGCGCCCGCTGGACGGTGAGCAGCGCGGAGATGCCGGAGGCGTCGAGGAAGCGCAGCTCGGACAGGTCGAGCACGAGCGTCTCGGGCGCGGTCGGGGCGGTGACGATCGGCGCCAGGCAGGAGCGCAGCCGGGGAGCGGTGGCGAGGTCGAGCTCGCCGCTGAGCGCGACGACCACGGTCGAGCCCTGCCGCGTGACGCAGGTGTCCAGCACAGGACCGCCTGTCGCCGGCACCTTCAGCCTCCATCCGGTCCGGCTGGGTCCGCGCCGGGCGGCGCGGGGGCGGTGGACCTTGCTCGGGCTGGCTTCTCAACCGCGTCCCAGTCTGCCGCACGCGCCGCGCGATGTCCCGCACCCCCCGGCGCGTGGCGTGCGCGCGGCTGGGAGACTCAGGGCAACCGCCGCGGGCTCGCGGCTCGAGGACAGGAGATGACGTGGCGCGGGAGTTCTCACAGGTGGGCGTGGTCGGGCTCGGCACGATGGGTGCGGGCATCGCCGAGGTGCTCGCCCGCTCCGGGGTCACGGTCATCGGGGTCGAGGCCGAGCAGGCAGGCCTCGACCGCGCGCAGACGCACCTCGCCGCGTCGACCGGGCGGGCCGTCGCCAAGGGCAAGCTGACCGAGGCCGAGGCGAAGGAGATCCTGGGCCGGATCACCACCGGCACCGACCTCACGGCCGTCAAGGACTGCGAGCTGGTCATCGAGGCGATCCCGGAGCGGATGGAGCTCAAGGCCGAGCTCTTCGCCCAGCTCGACGGGCTGCTGCCCGAGGACGCGGTGCTCGCCACCAACACCTCGGCGCTTTCGGTGACCGAGCTCGCCACGGGCACCAGCCGGCCGAGCCGCGTGGTGGGCCTGCACTGGTTCAACCCGGCTCCCGTCATGGGCCTCGTCGAGGTCGTCCGCACCGTCGTCACCGACCCGTCGGTGGTCGAGGACGTCCAGTCGCTGGTCGAGCGCGTCGGCAAGACCGGTGTCACCGCCGGCGACCGGGCCGGCTTCATCGCCAACGCGCTGCTCTTCGGCTACCTCAACAACGCGCTGCGGATGTACGAGAGCAAGTACGCCTCGCGCGAGGACATCGACGCGGCGATGCGCTTCGGCACCGGGCACCCGATGGGCCCGCTCGCGCTGCTGGACCTGATCGGCCTCGACAGCGCCTACGAGATCCTCGAGACGATGTACGCGCAGTCGCGCGACCACCGGCACGCCCCGGCGCCGCTGCTCAAGCAGTACGTCACCGCCGGCCTGCTCGGCCGCAAGACCGGCCGCGGCATCTACACCTACGCCGCCGTCGACTCGCCCGAGGTCGTCGCCGACGACAGCACCCCGAGCGGTGCCGCCGCCGCGCCCCGCCCGGTGCGGAAGATCGGCGTCATCGGCACCGGCACCATGGCCAGCGGCATCGTCGAGGTCTGCGCCAAGAGCGGGTACGACGTGGTCTTCCGCGCGCGCGGCGAGGACAAGGTCGCGGCCGTCCAGAGGAAGATCGAGGGCTCGCTCGACAAGGCGCTCCAGCGCGGCAAGCTCACCGAGGAGGCCAAGGCCGAGACCCTCGCGAAGATCACCGGCACCACCTCGCTGGACGACCTGGCCGACTGCGACCTGGTCATCGAGGCGGTCGTCGAGGACCTCGCGATCAAGAAGGCGCTCTTCTCCGCCCTCGACGAGGTGATGAAGCCGGGCGCGATCCTCGCGACCACGACCTCGTCGCTGCCGGTCATCGAGTGCGCCCAGGCGACCTCCCGCCCGCAGGACGTCGTCGGCATGCACTGGTTCAACCCGGCGACGGTGATGAAGCTCGTCGAGGTCGTGCCGACGGTCACCACCGCGGACGACGTCGTCGCGACGGTCCTGGACGTGTGCGCGAGGACCAAGAAGCACGCCGTGCTGTGCGGCGACCGCGCCGGGTTCATCGTGAACGCGCTGCTCTTCCCGTACCTCAACGACGCGGTCAAGATGCTCGAGGCGCACTACGCGACCATCGACGACATCGACTTCGCGATGACCAAGGGCTGCGGCCACCCGATGGGGCCGTTCGCGCTGATGGACGTCGTGGGGCTCGACGTGACGCTGGCGATCCAGCGGACGCTGTTCGACGAGTTCCGCGAGCCGGGCGACGCGCCCGCGCCGATGCTGGAGCACCTCGTGAAGGCCGGCTACCTCGGCCGCAAGACGGGGCGCGGCTTCCGCGACTACGCCAAGCGCTAGTCGGGGCGGCGGGGCGGGCGAGTCGTGGCCGGCGGGTCGGGGCGGGCGGCCAAGCGGGCCGCCGCCCTCGCCGCGCTCAAGAAGGGCGACGACGACGCGCCGCGGCCACCCGTGGGGGAGCGCGTCGAGGACGGGCACGTGGTGCGCCGGGTACCGGGCACCGCGAGCGCCCGGCCGTACCGCTGCCCGGGCTGCGACCAGGAGCTGCGCCCGGGCACCCCGCACGTGGTGGCCTGGCCGGAGGGCCGCCCGGACGACCGCCGGCACTGGCACACCGCCTGCTGGGACGCCCGCGACCGCCGCGGCGTCAAGGTGCACCGCTCCAAGAACGCCCCCCGCTACGGCTGACTGCCGCCACTACCCCGCTCGAACCGCGGTCCCAGGGGCCTCCCGGGGCGCGGCTCGAGCGGGGTAGTGACTAGCGTCGTTGCCCATGCCCGACATCCGCCAGAGCACCGTGCTGCCCGCCGACCGGCGCGAGGTGGTGCTGCACACCGCCGACGGGCTCGAGCTGGTCGGCGAGCTGGCGCTCCCGATGGGCCGCCCGCCGGTCGCGACGATGGTGTGCCTGCACCCGCTGCCGACGCAGGGCGGCTTCATGGACAGCCACCTGCTGAGGAAGGCGTCGTACCGCCTGCCGGCCCTCGCCGACCTGGCGGTGCTGCGCTTCAACACCCGCGGCACCACCAGTCCGCGCGGTACCAGCCAGGGCGAGTTCGACAACGCCGTGGGTGAGAAGTACGACGTGGCAGCCGCTCTCGATCTCTGCGAGGCGGAGGACCTGCCGAGCATCTGGCTCGTCGGCTGGTCGTTCGGCACCGACCTCGCGCTGAAGTACGGCTGCGACCCGTCCGTCGTCGGTGCCGTCCTCATCAGCCCGCCGCTGCGGTTCTCCGAGCCGGCCGACCTGGAGCAGTGGGCGTCGTCCGGCAAGCCGCTCGCCGCGATCGTGCCGGAGCACGACGACTTCCTCAAACCCGCGGAGGCGCGGGAGCGCTTCGCCGTGGTGCCGCAGTGCGAGGTGGTCGCCGTGGAGGGCGCCAAGCACCTGTTCGTCGGCTACACCGAGCGGGTCCTCGACGAGGTCGTCGCCCGCCTGAACCCGCCCGCCGCGCCGCTGCCGCGGACGTACGAGGAGGCCTGAGCGCATGGCCGTCGTCCCCCTGGCGCACCGCGAGGCCGGTGCCGGCACGCCGCTGGTGCTACTGCACGCCTTCCCCCTCAGCTCCGCCATGTGGCTGGAGCAGCGCGAGCTGCTGGGCAGCCGCTGCCGGGTGATCACGCCCGACCAGCGCGGCTTCGGCGGCTCCGAGCTGGGCGCGGACGAGCCCTCGCTGGGCGCGTGCGCCGACGACGTGATCGCGCTGCTCGACGGCCTCGGCCTCGACCGCGTGGTGCTCGGCGGGCTGTCGATGGGCGGCTACGTCGCGATGGAGCTGCTGCGGCGCGCGCCCGAGCGGGTGAGCGCGCTGCTGCTCGCCGACACCAAGGCCTCGGCCGATCCGCCGGAGGCGCGCGAAGGCCGGATGCGGACCGCCGAGGCGGTCGAGCGCGACGGCACCGGCCCGCTCGCCGAGACGATGCTCCCGCTGCTGCTCGGTGCGACGACCCTGGAGACCCGGGCCGCGGTCGCGGGACGGGTCCGTGGCCTGGTGGCGGCCGCGCCGCCGGCCGCGGTGGCCTGGGCGTCGCGAGCGATGGCCGCACGGCCGGACTCCTTCGACGTCCTGCGCGCGACCGAGGTGCCCGCCCTGGTCGTGGTCGGCGACGAGGACGCGCTGTCGCCCGTGGCCCAGGCGCAGGAGATGGTCGACGCGCTGCCGCAGGGCCGGCTCGCGGTGGTGCCTGGCGCCGGGCACCTGTCGGCGGTGGAGGACCCGCCCGCGTTCGCCGCGGCCGTACGCGCGTTCCTGGCCGACCTGGCCTGACACGCAGGAGTGGCGGCCTCACGAGGGGAACCCCTCGCGAGACCGCCACGTCCGGCTGGTCTAGACCTCGGCCGTACGACGACCCATCCGGTGCGCGAGCGCCCCGACGCCGACGGCGCTCAGGCCGAGGGCGAGCAGCGACAGCAGCGCCTGGGTGCCGGTGAAGGGGAGCACGCTCGGCTGCGCGGCCCCCTGTGCCTCCACGACGCTCCCGGTCTCACCGGCGGCCAGGGTGGCCGTGCCCGCGCCGAGGGTCAGCGCGTCCTGCCGCCCGGCGGCGGCGACCGTTGTGCC
>SCTD01000569.1 GCA_004299215.1 Frankiales bacterium
GAGGATCTGCACGCAGCGGTCGACGACCCGGCCGGCGGTCTCGGTGGCGTAGACCTTGCAGGCCGAGGCCTCGAACTTGTAGTCCTGCCCGGAGTCGGCCTTGAAGGCCGCCTCGTAGCAGAGCCAGCGGGCCGCGCGGATCTCGATCTCGGAGTCGGCGATCATCCACTGGATGGCCTGCTTGTCGGCGAGTCGGCCACCGAACACCTCCCGGTTGCGCGCGTGCTCGATGGCGATCTTCAGGGCCGCGCTCGCGATGCCGAGGGTGGCCGCGGCGTAGGGGACCCGGCCGTGGTTGAGCCAGTGCTGTGCCAGCTCGAAGCCGCGGCCCTCCTCGCCGATCAGGTTCTCGGCGGGCACTCGGCAGTCCTGGAAGGACAGCTCGCAGGGGTACCAGGACCGGATGACGGGGATCGGCGTCATGGTCAGCCCCGGGGTGTCGGACTCCACGACGAAGCAGCTCACGCCGTTGCGGCCCTCCGACGTGCGGGCGAACACGACGCCCCAGTCGGAGTAGTTGGCGGCGGAGATCCACGTCTTGGAGCCGTTGAGGACGTAGGTGTCCCCGTCGCGCACGGCTGTCGTGCGGATGCTGCGCGCGGGGTCGGAGCCACCGGAGGGCTCGCTGATGGCGACAAAGGTCTTGCCGCCCTTCTCGATCGTCGGCACGGCGTACTTCTGGATCTGCTCCTCTGTGCCCTTGTAGATGACGTTCGGCGGGTCCCACCCGAACGCGCCGCCGGCGGGCACGTAGGCACCCATCCGGCACTGCGACGCCTCCTCGGCGACGATCACCTGCGCGAGCATGCTCATCTCGCTTCCGCCGTAGGCGGCCGGCGAATTGACGCACCAGATGCCGGCCTGTCGGGCCTTCTTGCGGGCCGCCTCGAGCACGTCCTGGGGGAGCTGGTAGGCGTCGAAGTCCAAGCCCTCCTCGGCCGGGACGATCTCCTTCTGCACGAAGTCGCGGGTGACCTTCTGAAGGCCCCGCAGCTCGTCGGAGAGCTGCCACACATCGGTCATGATCGGTGTCCTCCAGGACGGGTCGGGGTGCACGGCGTCTTGCTCACCGCCGCGGGGTCCGTCAGGGGCTGAGGGCCGGCGCGGGCACCGTCGAGGTGCGGGCGCCGACGCCGTGGAGACGAACTGCGGCTCCCGGCGAGGCTCGTGCGGCAGGGCGACCGTACGACTGCCCGAGCAGTCGGTCAATAGTCGGACCGAAACTGAAAAAGTTTGGTCCAAAGGTATTGACGTACGGCCGACGGCCCGCAACCATCCCGACGTGGCGCACGTCACGTTCTGGTTCTGGCTCTCCCCGCGGCATCCCCGCGGCGCGCTCGTCGAGGACTCGCGGCCACGCCCACCACATCCAGCACGACAACCAGGCACCCGACAGGTGCGGATCGAGGAGATTCCGATGGGAAGAGCACCCGCGAAGCTGGGGCTGCTGCTGGCGCTGGCGATGACGGTCGCCGCGTGCGGTGGCGGTGACAGCGACTCGACAGGCGACGGCGACGGCGGCGGCAACCTGTCCGGCGAGCTGAAGATCGGCGTCATCAACCCGTTCAGCGGTCCGAACGCCCCCGGCGGCGAGGCCACCTTCCAGGGCTACGAGATCGCCGTCGAGGAGGCGAACGCCGACGAGGGCGTCCTGGGCAAGAAGGTGGTGCTGCTGCGCGGCGACGCGTCGGCCCCGGAGCAGGGCATCAGCGAGGTGAACCGGCTGGCGACGTCGGAGAACGTCGACCTGTTCGCCGGCACCTACCTGAGCGGCATCGCCAACACGGCGAGCGAGACCGCGCTTCGCTACGGGAAGCTCTACTGGGAGACCAACGCGGTCGCCGCCAACCTCACCGAGCGCAAGCTCGGCAACTTCGCACGCAGCGGCCCGATGGCGGACCAGTTCGCGCAGGTCGCCGGCGAGGGCATCAAGGAGATCATCCCGGACGTCGTCGGCAAGCCGCTGAACCAGACGAGCTTCTGCGTCACTCACGAGGAGTCGATCTACGGCACCAGCATCTCCGAGGGAGTGATCGAGGCCCTCGAGGCCGAGGGCGCGAAGATCGCGGCCAAGGTGGCCTACGCGCCGACGGCACCCGACCTCGGCAACGTGGTGCTGAAGTGCCAGCAGAGCAAGCCGGACGTCTGGATCGAGACCGGCTACGTCCCGGACGTGAACCTGCTGCTCCGCACGGCGAAGCAGCAGGGCTTCGCCCCCAAGGCCCGGGTCTCCATCGGCTCGGGTGACACCCGGCTCACGCAGGAGGCGGTCGGCGCCGACCTCGACGGCACCTTCGTCGTCGGCTACCCGCACTTCGACCTTCAGGACGAGTACGCGCCGGGTGCAGCCGAGTTCCTCGAGAAGTACAAGGCCAAGCACGGCAGCGAGCCGACCTTCCCGCAGACGATGAGCGCCTACACCGGCATGAAGATGCTGCTCGACGCGCTGAACGAGGCGGAGAGCGTGGACCCGGAGAAGGTGCTCGAGACGATCTCCGGCTGGGACAAGCCGCTGGGCAGCTACGCGGCCGGCTACGGCGCGAAGTTCGACGAGGAGTACCAGAACACCCTGGCCCTCCCGACGATGCTCCAGTGGCAGAGCGGCAAGGTCGTGACGATCTACCCCGAGGAAGCCAAGCTCCCGGACGCGAAGGTCCTCGGCAGCAAGTGACGCGCGCCGGACGCACCGAAGGTGAGGTGAGG
>SCTD01000726.1 GCA_004299215.1 Frankiales bacterium
GGCCCGGCCAGCACGGGCAGGCCGACCCGTCGGCCGAGGCTGCCGCCGGCGTCGGACAGGTTCGGGCCGAGGACGACGCCGACCGTGGTGGCCCAGACCACCAGCGACAGCGCGCGTCCCCGGGCCGTCGGTGCGGCCGCGTCGGTCGCCGCGTAACGCGCCTGCAGCCCGGCGGCGGACGCACCGCCGAACAGCAGCGAGCCGAGCAGGAGCAGCGCGAAGCTGCCGACCTCCGCCGCCAGCAGGATCAGGCCGGCGCCGGCCAGGCCGACGAGGTAGCCGGTGCTCAGGGCCGGTCGGCGGCCGGCGCGCTGGGCGTACCTCGCGAGCGGCACGGCCAGCAGCGCTGCGCCGAGCACGGTCGCGGTCTGCGACAGCCCGGCCAGCGTCGTCGAGCCGGACAGGTCGCGGGCGAGCAGGCTGCCGACGGCGATCCCGCCGGCGATGCCGACGCCGCCGAGCGCCTGGCTGGTGACGAGCGTCGGCACGGCCCGGCGCTGGACGGCGGCGCGCGCGTCGTCGGAGCGCTGCACGTCGACGGCCATGCGCGCATCCTCGCGCAGCGCATGGTCCCCGGTGTCGCCCGGAGTCGCGCGACCGCCGAGCCGCCCGGGTCCACGTCGGGCGGCTCGGCGCCGCGGTGGGTCAGCCGACGACGGTGACGTCGGCCAGCTGGATGGTGCCGAAGGCGTCGACGACGACGTCCGTCACCCGCTCGGAGTGCACGGCCTGCACCTGGCCGAAGAACATCGGCGCGACCGGCATCTCCTCCAGCAGCAGGTCCTCGGCGGCCTGGTACTTCGCGATGGCCTCCTCGTTCGAGGTGGCCGAGTTGCCCTCGGTGATCAGCTTGTCGAAGGCGGGGTTGCTGAAGAACGAGGTGTTGGACCCGTTCGGCGGGAGCGCCGCCGTGCCGTACAGCGGCTCGAGGTAGTTCTGCGGGCTCGGGTAGTCCATCGACCATCCGGTGCGGAACGGGCCGGTCATCCCCTTGGAGTCCATCTTGGGCAGGTACTCCGCGAACTGCAGGCCGCCCTGCAGCCGGTAGGTGATGCCGAGCGCGTCGCGCAGGTTGTTGCCGACGGCCTGCACC
>SCTD01000570.1 GCA_004299215.1 Frankiales bacterium
CCTTGTAGCCGTGCCGCTGCATGGCTACAAGGGCGCCTTCGAGATGGCGGCCACCGTCGACTACCTGTTCGGCTACGACGCGACCGCCGGGGTCGTGGACGACTGGATGTACGAGAAGCTGGCCGAGTCGTACGTCTTCGACGAGACGAACCGCGCCTTCCTGCAGAAGTCGAACCCGTGGGCGCTGCGGGGGATGGCCGAGCGACTGCTCGAGGCGGCCGACCGCGGCCTGTGGGAGAAGCCGTCCGCCGACGCCCTGGACGGGCTCAAGCGCACCTACCTGGAGCTGGAGGGGGACCTCGAGGACAGCTGAGCCGCGGCAGCAGCGTAGAGTCGGGCCCGCCATGACGGCAGTGGAGGAAGCCCGGTGCGATCCCGGCGCGGTCCCGCCACTGTGACTCGAGGATCACCCTCGAGGAGCCAGACACTCCCGCCGTCGACCAGCTCTCGCGGGGCGCGGACCCCGAGGAAGGCGCACCCGTTGCTGTCTGCTCCGACGTCCCCCACGGCCGTGCCCCGGTGACGACCGGCTACCCGTTCTCCGCCGTGGTCGGCCTCGAGGACCTGCGGCTGGCCCTCGTCGTGAACGCGGTCTCGCCGTCCGTCGGTGGCGTGCTCGTGCGGGGCGAGAAGGGCACTGCGAAGTCGACCATCGTGCGGGCCCTCGCGGCACTGCTCCCGCCGCTGTGCGTGGTCGAGGGATGCCGGTTCTCCTGCGACCCGGAGGCCCCCGACCTCGCCTGCCCCGACGGGCCGCACGACGGGGCGCCGGCGGCCACGCGCCCGGCCCGGCTCGTGGAGCTGCCGGTCGGCGCGTCCGAGGACCGCCTCGTCGGATCGCTCGACCTGGAGCGGGCGCTGACCGAGGGCGTGCGCGCGTACGAACCCGGCCTGCTCGCCCAGGCGCACCGCGGTGTCCTCTACGTCGACGAGGTCAACCTGCTGCACGACCACCTGGTCGACCTGCTGCTCGACGCGGCTGCCCTCGGGACCTCCTACGTCGAGCGCGAAGGAGTGTCGGTGCGGCACGCCGCGCGCTTCCTGCTCGTGGGCACGATGAACCCGGAGGAGGGGGAGCTGCGGCCGCAGCTGCTCGACCGCTTCGGGCTCACCGTGGAGGTCGCCGCCACCCGGGACCCGGCCGAGCGGGCCGAGGTCGTCCGCCGGCGGATGGCGTACGACGCCGACCCCGAGGGGTTCGCCGCCGGCTGGGCAGCCGACGACGCGGAGCTGGCCGCGCACATCGCGGCCGCCCGGAAGCGGCTGCCGGGGGTCAGGCTCGGTGATCAGGCGCTGCGCGAGGTCACCACGGTGTGCGCGTCGTTCGGCGTCGACGGGCTGCGCGCCGACCTGGTGACCGCCAAGGCCGCGGTCGCGCTGGCTGCCTGGGCCGGCCGCGACGAGGTCACGACCGAGGACGTTCGTACGGCCGCGCGACTGGCGCTGCCGCACCGCCGTCGGCGCACGCCGTTCGAGGCGCCCGGTCTCGACGAGCAGCAGCTCGACGACGCGCTGTCGTCCGTCGAGCCGGAGGAGGGGCCGGAGGATCCGGAGGGCGGGCCTGACGGCGGTGGCAGCCCGCCTCCGCCGGCCGACGCTGCGTCCGGCGACGGCGAGGATCCGCACTCCGGTTCCCCGGACGCAACGGGGGAGCAGGGCGAGGAACAGCAGCCGTCGCCGGCCGCCGCCTCGGGTGACCGCACCGACGCCCCCGGTGACGTGTACAGGACCGTGCCGCTGCAGGTGCCCGGCGTGAACCGGCGCACCGGTGCCGCGGGCCGCCGCTCGCGCGCACAGGGCGGCAGCGGCAAGCTCACCGGCGCGCGCGTCCCGACCGGTCGGCTCCAGTCGCTGCACCTGTCCGCGACGCTTCAGGCGGCCGCGCCGCACCAGCGCGCCCGTGGCCGCACCGGCAGCGGCGTCCTGCTCCGGTCGAGCGACCTGCGCGAAGCGGTGCGCGAAGGTCGCGAGGGCAATCTCGTGCTGTTCGTGCTCGACTCCTCCGGCTCGATGGCCGCGCGCGCTCGGACCGCAGCCGTGAAGGGAGCCGTGCTGTCGCTGCTGCTCGACGCCTACCAGCGCCGCGACAAGGTCGGGCTGGTCACCTTCCGCGGCAGCGAGGCGACGCTCGCGCTTCCACCCACGAGCAGCGTCGAGGCCGCTGCCGTGCTGCTCGCCGCGCTCCCGACCGGCGGGCGTACGCCGCTGTCGTCCGGACTGCTGCGCGCGACGGAAGTGCTGCGCGTCGAGGCGGTGCGTGACCCGGGGCGCCGCGCGCTCGTCGTCGTCGTCACGGACGGCCGGCACACCAGCGGCCCGGCGCCGGAGCTCGCCGCGGCGCACCTGGCCCGCACCGGCGCGGCCTGCGTCGTCGTCGACTGCGAGAGCGGTCCCGTGCGGCTCGGGCTGGCCGCAGAGCTCGGCCGGCAGCTGGGCGGTGTCTCGCTGCGGCTGGAGCAGCTGACGGCCGAGTCGCTGACGTCGGTCGCCCAGACCTTCACGCCGAACCGGAGGGTCGCGTAGTGCCAGCGTCGGTCCGGAGGGTCGCCTGATGCCACAAGGACAGCCGAGCACGGTCCCCGACGACGGGCTCACCACCCGTGAGCGCCGCAACCGCGCGCTGGTCGTCGTGCACACCGGCCAGATGAAGGGCAAGTCCACCGCTGCGTTCGGGCTCGCGCTGCGCGCCTGGAACCAGGGCTGGCCGATCGGGGTCTTCCAGTTCGTCAAGAGCGCGAAGTGGAAGGTCGGCGAGGAGCACGCGCTGCGGGTGCTCGGCAGCAGCGGCGAGGGCGGGACCGTCGCCTGGCACAAGATGGGCGAGGGCTGGTCCTGGACCCGCAAGGCGGGCAGCGACGAGGACCACGCCGCGAACGCGCTCGAGGGCTGGGAGCAGGTCAAGCGCGACCTGGCCGCCGAGACCTACCGCTTCTACGTGCTGGACGAGTTCACCTACCCGATGACGTGGGGCTGGGTCGACGTCGACGACGTCGTGCGTACGCTGCGCGACCGGCCCGGCAGCCAGCACGTCGTCATCACCGGGCGCGACGCCGACCCGCGTCTGATCGAGGTCGCGGACCTGGTGCTCGAGACGACGAAGGTGAAGCACCCGATGGACGCGGGTCAGAAGGGCCAGCGGGGGATCGAGTGGTGACCCTGCCGCGGCTGGTGATCGCGGCGCCCTCGTCCGGGGCGGGCAAGACGACGGTCGCGACCGGGTTGATGGCGGCGCTGCGCGACCGCACCCTCGAGGTCTCGCCGCACAAGGTGGGCCCCGACTACATCGACCCCGGCTACCACGCGCTCGCCACGGGCCGGCCCGGCCGCAACCTCGACCCGGTGCTCGTCGGCGAGAGCCTCGTCGCGCCGCTGCTGCTGCACGGCGCACGCGGCGCCGACGTCGCCGTGGTCGAGGGCGTCATGGGTCTCTACGACGGGCGGGGCTCGACGGACGAGGGCTCCACCGCGCACGTCGCCCGGCTGATCGACGCGCCGGTCGTGCTCGTCGTCGACGCGTCGTCGATGTCGCGGTCGGTGGCTGCGCTCCTGCAGGGCTTCGCGGGCTTCGACGACCGGGTGCGGCTCGGCGGTGTCGTGCTCAACCGGGTCGGCAGCGACCGGCACGAGGAGCTGCTGCGCCGCGCACTCGACGGGGTGGCGCCGGTGCTCGGCGTGCTGCGTCGCGAGACGTCGGTGGCGACCCCGAGCCGGCACCTCGGTCTGGTCCCCGTCGCCGAGCGCAGCGCCGAAGCCGTCGAGACCGTGCGTGCGCTGGCTGAGCTGTGCGCGCAGTCACTCGATCTCGACGCGCTGCTGCAGCTCGCCCGCTCCGCCCCGCCGCTGGACGCCGAGCAGTGGTCACCGCCCTCGATCGAGCGCGACGCGCGGCCGGTCGTCGCGGTGTTCGGTGGCGAGGCGTTCACCTTCTCCTACGCGGAGACCACCGAGCTGCTCGCTGCCGCCGGTGCCGACGTCGCCGTCGTCGACCCGTTGCGCGACGACCGGCTGCCGGACGGGACCGCCGGCCTGGTGATCGGCGGGGGGTTCCCCGAGGTCCACGCCGCGCAGCTGTCGGCCAACGCGTCGCTGCGCGAGGACGTGCGACGCCTTGCGGCCAGCGGTGCGCCGGTCAGCGCGGAGTGCGCCGGGCTGCTCTACCTGTGCCAGGAGCTGGACGGTCTGCCGATGTGCGGCGTGCTGCCGGCATCCGGCCGGATGACCGAGCGACTGACCCTCGGCTACCGGACGACGAGCAGCGGTGTGAGCGGCCACGAGTTCCACCGCACGGTGGTCGCGCCGCGCGCCGGTGTGGTTCCCGCGTGGACCCTGGACGAGGGCGGCCGCGAGGGCTTCGTGCAGGACGGCGTGCACGCGAGCTACCTGCACGTGCACTGGGCCGGATCGCCCGAGCTGGCTGCGCAGCTCGTCGACCGCGCCGCGCGGGTCACCCAGGCGGTCCCGGCGTGAGGCTCATCGGCGTCGGCATGGGACCGGGCGATCCGGAGCTGGTGACCGTCAAGGGCGTGCGCGTCCTCGAGAGCGCCGATCTGGTGGTGGTTCCGGTCATGGACACGCAGGAGCAGGGGCGTGCCGAGGCCACGGTGCGGGCGCACGTCACGCATGACCGCCTGCTGCGCCTGGTCTTCGCGCTCGATGACCGCGGCGGCGCGACCGAGCAGCGACAGGCGGCGTGGGAGGCGGCCGCGGCCGCGGTGGCCGAGCGGCTGCGCGAGACCGGCGGCACCGTCGCCTTCGCGACCATCGGCGACCCGAACGTCTACAGCACCTTCAGCTACCTCGCCGACGCCGTCCGCGAGCGGCTGCCGGAGGTGGTCGTCGAGACCGTCCCGGGGATCACCGCGATGCAGGACCTCGCCGCGCGCAGCGGCACCGTGCTCTGCGAGGGCACCGAGTCGCTCGCGCTGCTCCCGCTGACCGCAGGCGTCGCCTCCTTCGAGGAGGCGCTCACGCACTTCGACACCGTCGTGGCCTACAAGGGCGGGCGGCACATGCCGGCGGTGCTCGACGTGCTGCGCGCCCACGGCCGGCTCGACGACGCCGTCTTCGGCGCTGCGCTCGGCCTGTCCGACGAGCAGGTGAGGCCCGCCGCCGAGGTGCAGGGCGCAGCGCCGTACCTGTCCACCGTCGTCGTGCCCGCCCGACGCCACGGCCGCGGCAGCCGGCTCACCGACACCAGGGGAAGCGCATGACCGGTCTCGTCTCGTTCGTCGGCGCCGGTCCCGGCGCAGCCGATCTGCTGACGCTGCGCGCCGCGAAGCGCATCGGCGAGGCCGACATCGTCATCTGGGCCGCGTCGCTGGTGCACGAGGACGTGCTGCAGCACGTGCGGCCCGGCGCGGTCGTCGTGAACTCCGCCGAGCACTCGATGGAGGGGATCACGCACCACTACGAGCGCGCGGCGCGCGAGGGGCTGCGGGTGGCCCGCATCCACTCCGGGGATCCGGCCCTGTGGGGCGGGACCCAGGAGCAGCACGAGCTGTGCACCCGCCTGGGGCTGCAGACCGAGGTCATCCCGGGAGTCAGCAGCTTCAGCGCGGTGGCGGCGCTCGTCCAGCGCGAGCTGACGATCCCGGAGGTCGCGCAGTCCGTCGTGCTCACCCGCCTCGAGGGCGGCAAGACGCCGATGCCGCCACGCGAGACGGTGCGCGGCTTCGCCGAGCACGGCACCACGATGGCG
>SCTD01000571.1 GCA_004299215.1 Frankiales bacterium
CTCAGACCTCGACCCCGTGGAGATCTCATGCTCATCCCCCGCACCCTCGTCGTAGGCGCCCTCGGCGCGCTCGCGCTCGGCACCGTCGCCACCGGCGCGAACGCCGGCCACAGCTACGACAGCTACGACCGTGGGGACGACCTGCGGGCCGTCTCCTACATCAACGGTGACGGCGGCAAGAACGCCGACGTCGACCCCAACAGCAGCTGCTACAACCCCGACCAGTACGACATGCAGGCCTTCAGCAGCGCCGCCTCGGGCAACCCGGGCGACAACAACGTCCACAACGACGCCTGCTTCCTCGACGACGACGGCAACAAGGTCGGCGACGGCATCGGCGCCAGCTTCGTCTCCTCCGGCACCGGCTACATCAGCGCCTGCCCCGACCCCGACGGCGCCGGCCCGCAGTTCGCCCGACTGCGCGACCTCAACGGCGACGGCCGCAACGACAGCTGCTTCCAGAGCAGCTACCAGAAGAAGAACGCCGCCGGCGACTTCGAGTACCACGTCCGCGTCAACAACACCGGCAACAAGGGCGAGCAGCAGGTCACGTGGGGCCGCGACGACGACCGCGACGGCCGCATCGACAACCGCGACGACGACGACATCAAGATCGACTGGTCCGCCGACGGCAAGGACGGCGGCGACCGCAGCTACAGCTGGTAAGCCCGCGCCACGCGCGGAAGTCCTGGCGAAGACGTCCAGCGTCCACGCCGCGCAACACATGAACTTCGGCAGCCCTCTGCCGGCTGGCCTCACCAGGGGTCATGTACGTCCCGGCTACACCTCCCGATAGGAGATCATCATGCTCAAGAAGCTCAGCTACGCCGCCCTCACGGTCGCCATGGCAGGCGGCATGGCCCTCACCTCCGCTGGCACCGCCTCAGCGGCGCACTGCGTCAAGGGTGACTCGCCCGGCTTCTCCTACTTCGGCAGCGAGATCGCATCCGGCGAGCGCGAGGCCAAGGACACCAAGGGCGCATCCGGGTGCCGCGAGGCCACCGGAAGCCCGTCCGAGCGCGCACCCGGCCAGTCCGACTAGCCTGCTCCGCAGCACGCCCCGGCACCAGCAGCGCCCCCGGCCATCCGCGGCCGGGGGCGCTCGCTGTCGTTACGGGTGCAGGCAGCGAGTCTGTGCCGGATCTGCCGCTGGCCCGCGCCGGCCTGCGCCTCGGTAGACTTCAAGCCTTCGCCAGGGCTCGAGCTGCACCGGCTTCAACAGGTAGGCACCTACCGGTGGCGGTATGCCGACCTAAGTCGCGTTCCGCAGGGGTTGCTCAGGCTCTGCCGGAGTAGCCGGTCGCGTCAGGTGCAGTGCCACGAGCGCGTCGGCGATGAAGGCCGGCGGGTGGTGTCGCAGGAAGACGCTGTCGGCGGCGCCACGGAGCGCGTCGGCTTGATCCGGGTCGGACGCCTGCGCGGCGAGCCGGGCGGAGGGTGCGTACCGCCGGGCTTCGGCCAGAAGTCCGAGTCCCGGCATCATCGCGAGGCGGTCGCCGACGAGGATGAGGTCGGGCTGCTCGGCGCTGTGGTCGCCGAG
>SCTD01000572.1 GCA_004299215.1 Frankiales bacterium
GAGCACGAACCCGTCGCGACCCTTGTCGTACGGACGGCTGGCCGCCTCGGGCTCGTCGTGCCGCGTCGACAGCGCGCGCATCTGGGCGAAGCCCGCGAGCGGCAGCGGGTGGACGCAGGCCTCGGCGCCGCCGGCGACGACGACGTCCGCGCGGCCCGACCGGAGCAGCTCCAGCCCGACGGCGAGCGCCTCGGCGCCGGACGCGCACGCGCTGACCGGGCAGTGGACGCCGCCCCGCGCGCCGATCTCGAGCCCGACCGTCGCGGCCGGCCCGTTGGGCATGAGCATCGGGACCAGGTGCGGGCTCACCCTGCGGGCGCCTTTCGTGCGCAGCACCTCGTCCTGGGCGAGCAGCGTCAGCGCGCCGCCGATCCCGGACCCGATGACGACGGCCAGGCGCTCGGGCTCGACGTCCGGTGCGCCCGCGTCGGCCCACGCCTCGCGGGCGGCCACCAGAGCGACCTGCTGCACCCGGTCCAGGGTGCGAGCCTCCACCCGCTCGAGCCGGCCGTCGAGGTCGACGGTGGCGGCGAGGCGCACGGGGAGGTCGGCGAACTCCGGCTCGTCCAGCAGCCGGGTGCCGGACCGGCTCGTGAGCAGGCCGTCCTCCAGCGCGGCGACGTCCGGGCCGAGTGGGGTGAGCGCACCGAGTCCGGTGACCGCGACTGCCGTCACGCGGCGCCCTTGGCGATCAGGTCGACGGCGTCGCCGACGGTGCGCAGGTGCTCGAGAGCCTCGTCCGGGATGCGGATGTCGAAGCGCTCCTCGCAGGCGACGACGACCTCGACCATGGTGAGGGAGTCGATGTCGAGGTCGAAGTAGAAGGTCGCCCCGTCGACGACCTTCTCGGCAGGCGTGCCGGCGACCTCCTCGAGGACGGACGCGAGGGCGGCGGTGAGCTCGGGGCGGGACAGCGTCGAGGCAGTGGTCATGGGTGTCTCCTGGTCTGGGGGGTGAGTGGAAGGTCAGGGGCAGTGGACGACGCAGCCGGCGGCGGTGAGGCCGGCGCCGAAGCCGAGGAGGAGGACGGGGTCGCCGGTGCGGACGGCGCCCTCCTCCTGCAGTCGCGTGAGGGCGAGCGGCACGGAGGCCGCGCTGGTGTTGCCGCTGTCGACGACGTCGCGGGCGACGACCACGGACGCCGGGAGGCCGAGGCTCTTCACCACGGACTCGGTGATGCGCAGGTTGGCCTGGTGCGGCACGAAGGCAGCCAGGTCGGCGGGCTCGATGCCCGCGGCGGCGCAGGCGCGCCGGGCGAGGTCGGGCAGGGAGGTGGTGGCCCAGCGGTAGATCCCGCGTCCGTCCATCCGCAGCCGGAGCGGCGAGCCCTCGATGACCAGGCGGTCGGCCTGGTCGCCGTCGTTGGCCCAGACGACGCGTCCGATGGTGTCGACGTCCGAGACGCCGACGACCGCCGCTCCGGCGCCGTCGCCGAAGAGGAAGGCGGTGCCCCGGTCGTCCGGGTCGACCATCGGCAGCAGCTTCTCGGAGCCGACGACCAGGACGGCGTCGGCGCTGCCGGCTCGCACCGCGTCGGCGGCCAGGGCGAGCGCGTAGGTGAAACCTGCGCAGCCGGCGCCGATGTCGCTGGCTCCGGCCGCGGTCGCGCCGAGACGGGAGGCGACCTCCGGGCTGCCGCCGGGCAGCGGTCCCGGCATGGAGCAGGTCGCCAGCAGCACGAGGCCGACGTCGGCGCCGGTCAGGCCCGCGGCGGCGAGCGCCTTGCCACCGGCGCTGACGGCCATGTCGACGACGGACTCGTCGGCGCCGGCCACACCGCGCGTGGCGATGCCGCTGCGCGCGCGGATCCACTCGTCGCTCGACCCGGTGCGCTCGGCGATCGCGAGGTTGTCCTGGCGGAGCGCGGGCCGGTGCGCACCCAGCCCGAGGACGGCGGCGCCCCTCATGCCGGGACCAGCAGGTCGTCGGGGGTGCGGAGGGCGCGCACCTGCAGGTCCGGGCGGGCGCGCGTCACCATCGCCGTGAGGACGCCGGCGGGTGCGAGCTCGACCGCCGGTCCGGACAGGGCGGCCAGGCACAGGTCGAAGCGCACCGGCCGGACGAGCTGGTCGACCAGCCGGGCGAGCAGCTGCTGACCGTCGCGCAGGATCGCGCCGTCGGCGTTGGCGATGACGTCGCAGCCGGCGTCGCGCGGCGAGAGGTCCTCGACGAGCGCGCGGAACCCCTCGACGGCCGGCTGCATGGCGCTGGTGTGGAAGGCGCCGGCGACCTGCAGCCGGCGGACCCGGGCGCGGCTCGGCGGGGCCCAGGCGTCGAGCGCCTCGATCGGGCCGCCGACGACGACCTGCCCGGGGACGTTCACGGTGGCGAGCTCCAGACCCGCTGCCTGCAGGGAGCTCTCGTCGACGTCACCGCCGAGGACGGCAGCCATCCCGGTCGGGCGCAGCGCCGCGGCCTCCGCCATCAGGCGGCCACGGCCCGCGGCCAGCAGTACCGCCTCGTCGTCGCTCAGGACGTCCGCGAGGGCGAGCGCCGACAGCTCGCCGACGCTGTGCCCGCAGACCGCGTCGGGGGTCGCTCCGGAGAGCAGCGCCCGGCCGCTCAGCAACGCGGCAGCGGTGAGCAGCGGCTGCGCGACCTCCGTACGCCGGATCTCGTCGGCGTCCGCACCCGTCCCGAGGTGGACCAGGTCGAGGCCGATCAGGTCCGACCAGCGGCCGAGGCTCGCTGCGGCGCCCGGGACGTCGAGCCAGCCGGCGAGCATCCCGGGCTGCTGGGCGCCCTGGCCGGGCGAGAGGAGGAGCGGCATGCAGACGACCCTGCCGTCCGGCGGGCTCGATCTCTGCATCCGGCTCGCACCGAGAACTGGCCCGGTCGTTGTCGGTAACCTACAAAGAGCTGCTGCGGCCGACCAGCAGGGCGAGCCGCACGACGAGCCCGGCCCGCGGATCGGTGACGTCCAGCCCGGTGAGCTCGGTGAGCTTGCGAAGCCTGTAACGGACGGTGTTCGGGTGCAGGAACAGGGTGCGGCCGGCGCCCTCCACCGACCCGCCGCCCTCGAGGTACGCCGAGGCCGTGAGGAGCAGGTCGCCTCCCGCCTGCTCCAGCGGGATGTAGACCTCCTCCAGCAGCCGGCGTCGTGCCGCCTCCTCCCCCAACGCGACCCGCTCGGCGAGCAGGTCGCCCGCGGGCACGGGTCGGGGCGCCTGCGGCCAGGACCCGACCGCGTGCAGGCCGGCCAGCGCCTCCTGGACGCTGGGCGCCGCCGAGGCGAGGTCCGCCGCCTGCGGGCCGACCACCACGGGCGCGTCCGGGAGGGCGGCCACCACCTGCTGCACGGCGGCGTCGACCGACCCGCTCCCCCCCAGGACGAGGACGAGCGCCGAGGCCGCCTCCCCCGACAGCATCGACAGCCCGCTGTGCCGCGCATGCGTGCGCAGCTGGGCCAGGTCGAGGTCCAGCGGGACCGGGGTGGCCAGGGCGACCACCCACTCCACCCGCCCCCAGCCGAGGGAGGCGGCCCGCGACAGCGTCAGGTCGCCGGCGTTGCCGCGGACCAGCGCATCGACGACACCCGCCTCGACCCGGGAGTCCCACGCGCCCCGCGCCTCGGCCGCCGCCGCGTAGACATCCGCGGCCGCGAAGGCGATCTCGCGCGAGTAGCGGAGCACTGCTGCCGCGAGCTCGTCTGCTTCCCCGGGGGCAGCGAGCGTCGGCACCGCCTCCTCCACCACCCCGACGGCGATGCGGATGAGCTGCACGGTCTGCTTCAGGTTGACCGCCCGCGCGAGCTCGCGGGGCGCCGCGGCGAACACCTCGGGCCCGACCGGGAGCGGCTGTCCCGGCGTGCGCAGCCACTGCGCGAACGTCGACAGCGCGGACTGCACCACCAGCCCGACGTAGGACCGCTGCTCGGGATGAAGCGCGGCGAACCACTGCAGGTCCTCCATCGCCTGCACGGCCTTGCGGCTCAGCGACGTCGAGGACCGCTGCACCCGCTGCCACGTCGCCTGCGCCACGAGGGGGACTCTGCCAGAGGGTCCACCGTCAGCCTGCCGGTGAGTAGACGCGGACCGGGTCCCGCACGCCCTTGCACTGCACCTCGCTGCGCGGCTCGCAGGGGATCCGGTCGTGCAGCAGCCACCACGTCGAGTCGTTCACCAGCACCTCACCCGGCTCGCAGTGCGCCTCGAGCCGGGCAGCGATGTTGGTGTGCAGGCCGATGGCCGTGCAGGTCATCCGCCCGACCGACCCGAAGCTGCCGACGCTCAGGACGCCGGTGCTGATGCCGATGCGCATCCGCATCGGCTCCGTGACGCCCACGAGGTCGGCGATGAGGACGGTGACCCGGCGCCGCGTCGGCACGTCGATGACCACCGTGTCCCCGCTGACGATGTGCTCGGACACCGCGCGGGGGACGTAGCGGCGGATGGTCTCCCGGCTGGCGCGCAGCTCGTCCTGCTGCGCCTCGATGATCTGGTCCTTGACGAAGGTGCGCCGATCGACGATCTCGATGACGAGGCACACCAGGAGGCAGCCCAGCTAGGCGATCCACTGCGCGGCGCCGAGCGACGCCGTCTCCACCGAGTTCAGCTCGCCACGCCGGTAGCCGTCGAGCAGCTGGTACGACCCGAAGGCGACGTACGGCGTGACCGCGGCCATCGCGACACCGGGCGGGATCCGGAAGACGGCGAAGCCGAAGAACATCACGACGATGAGGCCCGCTGTCATCACCCCCGCGCGGGACTGGCTCAGCTCGTCCTGGAGGACGACCTCCGAGAGCAGCCAGACGTATGCAGACTCGTCCAGCTGACAGCAGTCGAGATCCCGGTCTGCCGTGGAGAATGCTCGCGTGCTCAACGCCGCTCACCAGCTCACCCTGGAGCAGGTCACCGACGCCAACCGCGACGCGGTGCTCGCTCTGCAGCTCGCGCCTGGTCAGCAGCGCTTCGTCTCGACGGTCGCCGACTCGCTGGACGAGGCCGCCGCCAACCCGCAGGGCAACCCGTGGTTCCGTGCCGCGTGCGTCGCCGGCGTGCCCGTCGGCTTCGTCATGCTCAGCTGGGACGTGCAGCCGCAGCCGCCGGACATCAACGGCCCGTGGTTCCTGTGGAAGCTGCTGGTCGACCACAGGCACCAGGGAAAGGGCTACGGCCGCGAGGTGATCCGGCAGGTCGTCGAGCTGGTGCGGGCGAACGGCGGCACCGAGCTCCTCACCAGCCACGTCCCCGGCGACGACGGCCCGGCCGGCTTCTACGCGCGCCTGGGGTTCGTCCCGACCGGCGAGGTGGACCCCGACGGCGAGGTGCTGCTGCGACTCCGGCTGGTGCCGTGACGCTTCGGTCCGCCGTGGACGCCGTCGCCGCCGAGTCGCGCTTCTCCGGCGTCGTGCGCGTGGACCGCGACAGCAGCACCGAACTGCTCGAGGCGTACGGCACGGCGCACCGCGGCTGGTCGATCCCCAACGCCGTCGACACGCGGTTCGGCACCGCCAGCGGCACCAAGACGCTCACCGCCCTGACGGTCATGAGCCTGGTGCAGGACGGCCACCTGGACCTCATGACGACGGCCCGGTCCGTGCTGGGTGAGGACCTGCCGCTGATCGACGACCGCGTGACGGTCGAGCACCTGCTCGCGCACCGATCCGGGATCGGCGACTACTTCGACGAGGACCTCGTCGAGTCGATGACCGACTACGTGATGCCGGTCCCCGTGCACCGGTTGGTGACGACCGAGGACTACCTCGCCGTGCTCGACGGGCGTCCGCAGGTCTTCCCTCCTGATGAGCGGTTCGCCTACAACAACAGCGGTTTCGTCGTGCTGGCGCTCATCGCCGAGCGCCTGAGCGGCACACCGTTCCCGGACCTGGTGCAGGCGCGCGTGTGCGAGCCGGCCGGCATGCGCGACACCGGCTTCCTGCGGTCGGACGAACCGGACGGCCGGACGGCGCTCGGCTACCTCGACGTCGACGGCCTGCGCACGAACGTCCTGCACCTGCCGGTGCGCGGCACCGGCGACGGCGGGATCCTGACAACCGCGGCCGACGTGGCTGCTCTGTGGCGCGCGCTCGACGCGGGCACGATCGTGCCGCGTGACGTGGTCGCGGAGATGTGGCGGCCGCGCAGCGACGTGCCCGCCGAGTCGGCGCGCTACGGACTGGGCTTCTGGCTGCGCCCGGCCGGCGACGCCATCGTCATCCTCGGCGGCGACGCCGGCGTGTCCTTCACGTCGGTCCACGACCCGATCTCGCGGCTGACCTGGACGGTGCTGTCCAACACCACGAACGGCGCGTGGCCGGTCGCGCGGCTGCTGCGGGAGATGTGCGGCTAGCCGTCCACCGCAGCGATGACCTCGGGGGCGAACAGCACCGTGACGTGGTTGCCGGGCAGTCGCTGCACCGTCAGGCGAGGGAGGCGGTCCCGCCAGCGTGCGATGACCTTGTCCGCGATGAAGGGCTTGTTGCCCTCCCACTTCTGGTTCTCGGCGACCAGCAGGTCCACCGGGACGGTGACGGCGGCGAGCGCGCCCTCCACGTCGTCGCCCCAGAACGTGTCGACGGCGTCCTCGGCGCAGCGCGTCACGTCGACGCGGGGACGCAGGCCGCCGGACTCCGTGCGCTCCATCTCGTCCTGGAGCATCTGCCGGACCAGCGGCCGCAGCTCCGGACGACCGGCGAGCATCCGGTCGAGCTTGGCCTTCCTCGCCACGGCCTCGATGTCCGGCCAGTCGCGGTCCATGCTCCCGAGCTGACGCCGGAACGCGATGCGCGTCAGCGCAGGGCCCATGAAGAACGGGAACGCGGGGCGGATGCCGCCGTCGACGAGGACCAGCTTGCGGATCCGTCCGGGAGCCTCCTGGGCGACCAGAGGCGCGAGGTAGGCGCCCATCGAGTGCCCGACGAGGACGACGTCGCTCAGGTCGAGCTCGGCCAGCACCGCGGCGACGTCACGGGCATGGGCCCGGAGCCCGGTCGGGCCGGCGAGATGCCGACCCTCCCCGCGTCCGCGGAGGTCGACCGAGAGGACGCGGGCGTCCGGCAGCGACTGCGCGAGAGGTCCCCACGCGGTGCCGCTGCTGCCCAGTCCGGGCAGCCCGAAGACGGTTGGACCGGGACCCGCCCACTCGGTGACAGTCAGGCCGTCGACAAGCTGCTTCTGGGCGACACGTGTGCTCATGATCCCACGCTAGGACCGGCCCGTCCGCCCGGCGACGGAGCGCATCTCCATCGCCGTCCGGTCGCACTGTCGGAACCGCACATCGCGCTGCCGCAGCGGCGCTGCCAGGGTCGAGTCACGGCAAGCGGGCGAGGGGGCAGGAGCGCGGCATGGTCACGGTCTCTGCGTGGACGGCCACCCGGCTCGCACTGGCGGGCGCCACGCAGTGCCGGCAGCTGATGACGAAGGCCGGCCAGACGCTGTCGGGCAAGCGCCTGGCCACGGCGTACGCGTTCTCGCTCTGCGACGCCCTGACGCTCGTCAGTCGTGGCGCCGCCGCGGGCGGAGCGTTCACCGCGGACGCCATCGCCACCGGCATCCTCCGGTCGTCGGCGGAGTTCTCGCCGGCCAACGGCTTCGGACCTGCGCTCCGGACCGGTCAGCCATACGTGCAGGGAGCGGCTCGCGACCTCGTCTGGGACACCGCGTGCGGCTGTCTGCGCTACGGCGCCGGGAACGCGCGCTTCTGACGACGGCCGGTGCGGCACCTGCTCATCGCAGTCCCGCGACGACGTCGAGCACCACCGCGCCGATGTCGTCCGGGACCTGGAGGTGCATCACGTGCGTCACCCGTGGCCAGGAGCGGCAGCTGCCGTCCGCAGCGCGCGCCAGCTCCTCGTGCGCGAGCCGCACGGGGTGCGTCGGCTTCCGGTCGGCGGTGAGCACCTCGAGCCGCAGGCCTGGGAGGCCGGAGCGCTGCACCCGCGCCCAGAGCCCTGCCGCGTCATCGGGCAGCGTGCGCACGATGTCGGCGAGCGGGGGGATCGGGTCGGCCACGACCCGGGCGAGCGCCGCCTGCTGCTCCGGCCCGAGGTCCCACCCTCGCACCTCTCGCCGCGAGCCGGCAGCCACGACCGCGCCGGCCAGTCGGCCGACCAGCGGCAGTGTCGAGAGCCCTGCCAGCGCCCTCGTCGCCGGACCGAGGGACCGCAGCACGCGCGGCGCGTTGGCCGGGGTGGGGTCGATGAGCACGGCGCCGCGCACGAGGTCGGGGGCGTCCGCGGCGAGCTGCAGAGCGAGCAGCCCACCGAGGCTCTGCCCCGCCTTCGACCCGAACCAGACGACCATCCTGCGTTCCTCGCACGGGTCACTGCCCGCCGACTCGCAGGCGCCGGCCCTGCCGTCCCCGCAGGCAGGGCTCGACGACGACCAGTCCAGCCGCGCGCCCGGTCCGGTCTTCGGCCCAGGGACCGGAGTCGGACTGTCGCCGCCAGACGCCGACGCCGGGGCGCCGTCGACGGGCGCACCGCCGCCTCCCGCCGTGGCAGAAGCGCCGACCCAGACAGCTGACTCCGTCGTAGTGGAGGCAGTCGCAGCCAAGGTGCGCGAACGCGTGCCTACCTGGGCGTGGATCGTCATGGTTGCGCTGGGGGCGCTCTGCGCGGGTCTGGGCGCGGGGCTTGTGTCCGCCCGCCGCCAGGATGAAGCACCGTTTGAAGGCGAGCAGTCACGTGTCCCGATGGCGACCGCGTGGCGTGCGTTGCGGGAGTCCCCGGCGCTGACGGCAGCCAGCGCCGTCGTCCTGCTCGCGGCGTTCATCGGAGCAGGAAGCGCCGGCACAGCGAAGTCTCTCGACGACTACGCGACCGGCAGCAGCGAAGGCTCCGACCCCGGCGTGACCGGCAGCGACGGCGTGGTCGACAACACCGGGACTGCCGAGGGTGCACCCGAAGCAACTGGCGCAGCGACGGGGAGCAACACCGCTACAGCCGGAGCGGGCACGCCGAACAACCAGGCGCCGGGAACCGGGGCATCCGGCCCGAGCAGCGTCTCGGGTGGCTCCGACGCCGGCCCGAGCAAGTGCACGTACTCCTGCGAGATCGCCTACCAGGGTGACGGTCGCACGCCGTTCGGCCCGGCGGCCAAGCCGGCTGGCGGCAACGGTGGTCGCACCGCGGTCGGCGTTACCGGCGACACCATTCGCATCGGGGTGATCGGCAGCCGCAACTCCAGCGACTTCAACGGCGCCGACGCGATGCAGGGACTCAAGGCGTTCGTCAACAAGATCAACCAGGTCGAGGGCGGGATCTTCGGTCGGAAGATCGCCTTCGACTACTACGGTACGAACAACGACACCCCAGAGGGTGGCGTCGCGGCCGCACGGCAGGTCATCTCACGCAACGTCGGTCATCATCAACGGAGTGGACGGGGCGGACGCCGCCGGCCAGGTCCTCGGCGAGGCCGGCGTGCCGTTCCTGTCGAGCCAGTCCAGCTACGAGTCGTTGAAGACGCAGTCGACAGTGTTCACGGTGACGAGTCCGGTCGAGGACCACGCTCGGGGCCTGGTCAACTTCATGGTCGACCGGCTCGGGCAGCGCAGCAAGGTCTGCTTCTTCGTCACCGACACCAACCTGTGGCGCTCGGCTGTCATCCCGAGTCTGAAGGATCAGGCGAAGAAGCGCGGGGTGGAAGTGCCGGTCATCGCTGAGACGCAGTACACCCAGACGTCGTTCGTCGCGCAGCTCAAGCAGATGCAGGACTCCGGCTGCACAGGCGTCGGAATGTTCACGGTGCTGGAGTCAGTCGGCATCGTCCGTGACGCCAAGTCGATCAACTACAAGCCGGTGTTCTCCGGAGCTGAGTGGACCTTCGACGTGCTCGTGCAGGGCGAGTACGGAGCGGCCGGGTCCTTCTACGGGATGAAGGTGCTGCGCCTGATCGGGACAGCCGACGAGCCGGGCTTCGACGACTACTTCCGCGACAGCAAGAAGTACACACCCGATGACATCGCGCTTCCCGATGCAGCCGTGCACTACGCCATCGCGCAGCTGGCTGTGGAGGGGATGAAGCGAGCTGGCCCGCGGCTCACCCGGAACACCTTCGTGGAGGGGCTGCTGAGCTTCCGGAAGTTCTCCACCAAGGGGATCCTCGACGACACGACCTACACACGGGATGACCGCGCCGGCACGCACACGGTGTACACCGCGGAGTGCTGCGCGACCGCGCAGGACGGAACGACACGTTGGAAGAAGCTCGATGGCTGGCGCCGTTGGGATGGGTTCTGACATGACTAGTTCACCGAATGGTCTGTGGAAGCTGGAACGACGTGCGGCGATGGCGACCCTGCGCTTCGTCCATCCCCCGCGGAACTTCTTGACGTTTCAAGCTTTTGCCGAGCTGGAGGAGCTGCTTGGCGAGTTGGCAGACGACGAAGCCGTGCGGACAGTCGTGCTCGCGAGCGGCGTGGATGGCTACTTCGCCGCGCACGCCGACCTGGATGAGCTCGCACTGCTCCAGCAGGGGCCGGTTCCGGAGGCCCGGTACTGGTATACGGCGATGCGCGCGGTGGAGCGGCTTCCACAGCCGGTCGTGGCGCTGCTCTCCGGGCAGGTGTGGGGAGGGGGCCTCGAGCTCGCGCTGGCCTGTGACATTCGGGTGGCACTGCCTGACGCGCACTTCCGGTTACCCGAGACGGCGTTGGGGATCATCCCCGGGGCCGGTGGCACCCAACGGCTGATGCGTCTGATCGGGCCCGGCCTTGCTGCGAATCTCGTGCTCAGCGGCCGCCGGCTAGGAGCCGAGGAAGCCGCGTCGGTGGGCCTGGTCGAGCGAATCCTCAGCGCGGCGGAGGCGGACGCCTACCTCGACAGCATCACGACGAAGCCGCGCGCCGCGCTCGTCGCCGCCAAGCAGGCCCTCCGCGAAGGCAAGGAGTCCGACCTGCGCCAAGGGCTGAAGGTCGAAGGCCGCCTGTTTGCCGACCTCCTGACGCAGTCCGCGTCGCGGGAGCTCGTTGCGTGCGCCCGTGCCGCGTATGCGGCCGCGGCCGACGAGCAGCCCGTCGACGTCGTGGCGTCGGTCGGACACCTCCGTGGCTGAGCAGGCACCGGTTGCGCTCATCACGGGCGGCAGCCGCGGCATCGGAGCCGCCACGGCAAGGGCCTTCGCCAAGCAGGGGTACGACATCGCTGTCTGCTGCCACAGCCAACTCGAGCTCGCTGGCGACGTCGCCCGGCACGTTCGCGACCTCGGACAGCGCTCGGTTGTGCTCACAGCCGACGTCCGGCTGCAGGACGATTGCGCCAGGCTCGTCGATGAGTGCAGTCAGCAGCTGGGCTCGCCCACGGTCGTGGTGTCGGGTGCAACGGGAGTCCCCAACGGAACCCTCCGGTCGGCTCTGGTCCCGAGCTCCAGGACCCCGACTCTCGATGCGAGCTGGGAGGGGTTCTCGCAGGCGCTGGACGCACGCGCCGGGGCCCTGTTGGCACTCGCACAGGCCGCTGTGCCCCGCATGCCGATCGGCGGGGTGCTCCTTGCGCTGACGAGCCTCGGCTCGCAACGCGTCGTACCCGGCTACGGAGTCACTGGCGTCGCCATGGCCGCCGTCGAATCGCTGGTGCGCTACCTCGCCGTCGAGCTAGGTCCGCGCGGCATCCGGGTGAACGCTGTCTGCGGAGGTGTCGTTGACACTGACGCCCTCTCTCTCGTGGCGACCGATCCCGAGGCGCTCAAGTCATACGTCGCGAAGCTGACCCCACTGGGCCGAGTTGCAACACCTGAGGACATCGCCGAACTCCTCGTCGCCCTCGCATCGCCTGGCGGCGGCTGGATGACCGGCCAGACGGTCATCGCGGACGGAGGGGTCTCACTCCGGACCTGACGGATTTCGAGATGCGGAGCCCGACATCGGCCGCTGAGACCGGTCCGGCAGCCGGCTCACGCCTCGAAATCCGTCAGGTCCGGAGTGAG
>SCTD01000573.1 GCA_004299215.1 Frankiales bacterium
CAGGTGGCTCGCTGAGCATCAGCCAGCCACCTGTGATGGTGAAGGTGACGTCTGTCGCCGAGGCCGGCGCGGCCACGGCGGCCATGAGCGTCAGAGCCGCAGCGGTCGTTCCGAGGGCGAGGGCCTTGCGCATGGTGCACTCCAAGAGTCGCGAGGTGACTGCCTGTCACCTCTTCATCGGGGGACCTTCGTTCCTGCTTCATGACTCGGAATGACTAGTTGTGGTTGCGCCGTCTGCCGTCTCCTTGGCGGGACCGCACTCACGACGTTCAGTGGGCCGACAGTCCTGCCGACAACGACGAGGACGACCGCGGCCACGTGCTGGACGCCCGGATCAGGAGGCGGCAGGGTGCGACGACCGGCTCTCGCTCTCGCCCTCCTGCTGGGCGCGCTCGCGGCCACCACGCAGGTCGGCTCCACCGGGAGCAACGACCTGCCGGCAGAGACGACCGCCGTGCACCGTTCGACGACGGCCACCGGAGCGACGCTGCTCTCCACGAGCTACACGGTGTCGGCGGGGCAGATCACAGCGGTCTCACCGAGGCTGCGCGGCATCTTGCTGCTGAAGACCGTGACCGCTCGTTTCGGGAGCGGCGTTCCCGTGGTCTGCACGCCGGGTGTGTTCACGGTGCTGAATCTGGTCACCGGCCTGCGCGAAGCCACCTACACCTGCGTCGGCTTCCTGGAGGACGCCGACCGGCCGCGGCCGCTGCGCATCACAGTCAGCTGACGCGTTCGGCCGGTTCCCCGTCGCGCGGATGCGGGACAGCCTGCAGGTGGCGAGGGCCGTACGCCCAGTCCCGCCCCTGCGGGGTCTTGCGGCGCTCGCGCGGCTGCGCCGCCGCCTTGGCCCAGGTGTAGACGACCGAGCCATCGAGGACGTAGCGGCGGTCGTCGCCCTCGACTTCCAGCACGGGTCGGTCGTAGTGCTCCGCGATGCGCTCGAGGTCGCGTTCGTCGACGACCTCGGCCGTCACGGCGTTCTGCGGGAGCTCGAGCGCGCGGAGCTTGAGCCGGCCGAGTGACGCGGACGCGTGCCGACCGGTGGGCGCGTCCTTCCTGCGATCGCCGAGCAGGAGGAAGAGCGCCGCTGCGCCGATCGCGAGGTTGATGGGCTTCAGGAACCACGCCAGGTACTTCCCGACGCCGGGGACGCGCACCACGAGCTCGCCGAGCATCTGGTCCTCGGTCACCGTCTCCGGGTCGACGAAGTCGTTGTTGTCGCCCTGGAACGTGTAGCCCTCGTCGGTCTCCGTGAGGATGCGGTGCATCACGATCTTCTTGAGCTCGGAGCTGTCGTAGGCGGCGACGTCGCCGACCCGGTAGTCGCCGCTGCTCCGCAGGACGGCCAGGTCGCCCTGGACGAACCCGGGCTGCATGCTGGTGCCGCTGGTGATGACGTAGGTCATCGTGCCGCCCCAGCGCTCGGGCCACAGCACGAAGGCCGCCACGGCAAGGAGAACCCACGCGATGGCGTGGACTCCTCGCTTCATGGCGGCCTCCTCTCGACGGCTGAGCGGCGGGTCAGGCTCGAACGCCTGACCCGCCGCTGGCAGTCAGCTGTTAGGCGTCGACGACGGTCAGACCGACCTGGTCGAAATCGGCGATGTCCTCCGTGCTGGCGCAGGTGATCGCCATGCTGCCAGGGCCCAGGGGGACGAGGATGTTGTCCGGGGTCCACAGGCCCAAGGTGCAGCTGTACGAGCTGCCGACCTGGACACCGGCGTTGCGCAGCGTCATGGTCGCGGTCTTGCCCGTCACATCGGTTGTCGAGGTGAAGACCACGTTCGTGAGCTTGCTCGGGTCCGCACCCACGTTGTAGGCGATGTCCGTGACAGTCGCGCCGGTCACTGCGGCTGCACCGTAACCGGCCGTGGTGGTCGTCGGCAGGTCGTTCGCGGCCGTGAAGGCGCCGGCACCCGACATCGCGAGGCCGGCCAGGAGAACCACACCAAGAGTGCGCTTGCGCATGTGAACCCTCA
>SCTD01000574.1 GCA_004299215.1 Frankiales bacterium
TCGAGGCCCTGATCACCGACGCCGTGACGCCGTCCGCGGACTACGGCCGGATCGCCTACGTCGACGACCCGCTGCGCACCAGCAGCGACCCGAGGGTGCAGGACGGCAACCCCGGCACCGGCGCCGACGTCGTCGAGGGCGAGGTGCAGAAGCCCTACGACGTGAGCCGGCTCGACTACTTCCCTGAGCTGAGGAAGGCCTTCGGCGCGACCGTCGACAAGGTCAGCGCCGTGCAGATCGCTGCCGGCAAGGACCTGCGGGCGTACGACACCCTCGTCGTGACGGACATGGAGACGCCGTACGGCGGGCCGCAGCCGGACCGCGCCCGCTACGTCGCCGCCCTCGACGCGTTCGCCAAGGGGGGCGGCCAGCTGCTGCTGACCGACCGCGCCCTCGGCCTGCTCGACGACCTCGGCGTCGTGGCCGACGAGGCCCTGACGGTCAACCGCACGGACGCCGGTCACGTCGACTTCGTCGAGCCGCTGGGCGACCACCCGTACGAGGAGGGGCTCGTCGGCGCGCCCAGCCAGACCTACTACGAGGTCATGCTGGGCTTCCCGTCCCGCGTCCGCGCGCCGAACTACGGCATCGTGCGCGAGGCGTGGGAGGAGGCCGGCGGCACGACTGTCGCGACCGTCGGCGAGCAGGACGGCGACTCCCCCAACGCCGCGCTCGGCCACCTCGACCGCGGCACGGGCCGGATCACGGTCTTCGGCGCGATCCTGCCGCAGGCCATCGAGAGCCTCGAGGACGTCGAGACGCCGCACCCGCACGGCCTCGCGTCCTACGCCGTGACCATCACCGGCGGGCAGGTGCTCGACAACGTGCTGGCCTTCCGCGGGGCGGCGCGCACGGCTCCGCGACCGGCTGCCTCGGCGCCCCGGCCGGCCACCGGCCAGCTGCCGGCGACCGGCCCGCTCGTGGTCGTCCCGCTGGCCGCCCTGGCGCTGCTCGGTGGTGCCGTAGCGGTCAGGCGTCGCGGCGCACGCTGAGCTCGAAGCCCTGGGCGCGCAGGCGGTCGGCGAGCGCGTCGCCCATCGCGGTGGCCGGGGTGAGGACGCCCGCGCGGGCAGGCAGCCTGTCCCGGTCCAGCGCCAGGCACAGCGCGCTCTCGCCCTGCATGACCGCGGTGGCGGCGTAGCCGGGGTCGCCTTTGGCCGCGACCGTGGACGTGTAGCGCGCGCCGGAGGTGGTGCGCGCGACGACCTCGATGCGGAAGTGCCCGCTCTGCTGCACCTTCTCGCTCGGACCGTCCCCGGGCTTGGGCAGCACCTTGTCGAGCAGCTTGCGGGTCGGCGCGAACGCCATCCCGCCCATGCCCGCGATCAGGCCGGCGCTGACGCCGGTGGCGAGCATCGGGGCGAGCGGTGAGCTGCCGACCCCCATCACCTCGCGGTAGCGGAAGCCCTTGCCGTACGACCAGTCGGTCAGCGCGTTGCTGCGTCGCACGATGCGGGTGTTGTAGGACGCCATCACGAACGGCGCGACCCAGCGACCCAGCTCGGGGTCCCGCGAGGGCAGCATCGAGTCCGGGCCGTCACCCGGGCTCGGCTCGGCGCTGCGGTCGGGACTGAGCGAGTAGGGGTCGGCGACGAGCTTCTTGAGGGCGGGGTCCGCCGCCATCGCCTCCAGCTGGGCGCGGGCGGAGTCGATGGTGCCGCCGCTGACGCCGCCCTTCATCGACACGACGTGCAGCACGGTGCCGGTGAGCTCGCCGGCACCGTCCGCCTGCGCCTGCTCGGCGACCAGCAGCACGCCGAGGTCCGAGGGGACGGAGTCGAAGCCGCACGAGCTGACGATGCGCGCCCCGGTCCGGGCGGCCACCCCGTGGAAGCGGTCGATGCACTGCCGGACGAAGGCGACCTCGCCGGTCAGGTCGCAGTAATCGGTGCCCGCATCGGCGCAGGCCTCGACCAGCGGCAGGCCGTAGCGGGCGTACGGCCCCACCGTCGTCGCGACGACCCGGGTCCGCTCGGCGAGCTGCTTGAGCGCGGCCGGGTCGGCGGCGTCCGCCACGATGAGCGGCCAGTCCCGGGCGCGCTGCGGCAGCGCGGCCCGCACCTGCTCGAGCTTGTCCGCGCTGCGCCCGGCGAGGCCGATCCGCGTCCCCTCCGGCGCCGCCTTCGCGAGGTGCGCGGCGAGCAGCTTGCCCACGAAGCCGGTGGCTCCGTAGACGACGACGTCGAGCTCACGGTTCGTGTCGGTCATGACCGGACAGTACGTTCTCGACACACCGGGTTCTCGAGGAGGACGCATGCTCTGGTCGACGCTCACCGGCAAGCTCGAGCAGGCGAAGGCGCTGGACCCGCTGGTGAAGAGCGCCGACGCCGTCATCGGAAGGGCCCTGCCGAAGGGCCCGCTCAAGGACGCCCTGCACGGCACCTGGCTCGGGCACTCGCTGCACCCGCTGCTCGTGGCGCTGCCGATCGGGCTGTGGTCGGGCGGGATCCTGCTCGACTGGACCGGCGGGGACAAGCGCGCCGCCCGGCGGCTGATCGGCGCGGGCGTGCTCGCGGTCGCCCCGACGGCGGCGTCCGGCTGGGCCGACTGGTCGGAGATCGGCGACGCGAAGCGCCCGCGCCGGGTCGGGCTGGTGCATGCCGTCGCGAACATCGCCACGACCTCGCTGTTCGCCGCGAGCTGGAAGGCCCGCGGCCGCGGCGAGCACTGGCGCGGCAAGCGGCTGGCGCTCGCCGGGTCGGCCGGCCTCGCGGTCGGCGGCTACCTCGGCGGACACCTCGCGTACGCCCAGGCCGTGGGGGTGAACCGCAACGCCGACGAGGTCCGGAAGCCCAGGGACTGGGTCGACGCCGCGCTGGCCGCCGACCTGGTCGAGGGCATGCCGAAGGCGGTGCAGGTCAAGGGCAACCGGGTCGTGCTGGTGCGCAGCGCCGGCGTCGTGCGGGCGATCGGCGGCACGTGCAGCCACTGGGGCGCGCCGCTCGAGGAGGGCACCGTCGTGGACGGCTGCCTGGAGTGCCCGTGGCACGGCAGCCGGTTCCGGCTCGCGGACGC
>SCTD01000575.1 GCA_004299215.1 Frankiales bacterium
CGCGGGGAACCCGGTCGCCGCGCCGGGCCACTGCCCGGTGCTCGCGCCGTAGGCGTAGGCCGCGACGACCTCCTGCGGCAGCGCCTCGGAGCCGGCGGCGGTGAGCAGCGTCAGCCAGGTGCTGCGCGCGACCTCGTCGGGAGCCAGCGCCTCCTTGAGGTCGAACCAGGTGATCTCGGGCGCCAGCGCGTCGAACCGGGTCGCGCCCCGGTCGCGCAGCTCGGTGAAGGCGCCGACGAACTGGTAGCCACCGCCGTACGACCCGCCGATCGCACCCAGGACCGGGTCGTTCGACGTCGTCGTGGTCGGCTTCTTCTTGCCCCTGCCCTTGCCCTTGCCGTCGGTGGTGGTGCCCGGCTCCTTCGCCACCCAGTCCAGGGAGGCGATGAGGTCGACCAGCCTGATGACGTCCTGGCCCTCGAAGTCGGGGTTCTCGACGCGCGCCTTGCCGCCGCTCTGGCCGAAGCCGCGCTGGTCGAACGACAGCACACCGAAGCCCTTGCCGAGCCAGTCGCCGAACGCGCCCTCGGAGCTGGTCCGGCTGCCGCCCCAGCCGTGGCTGTGCATCACCATCGGCACCGGGTTCGCCGCCGAGGCGGTCGCCGGCTTGTAGATCGTGTAGCAGATGTCGACCGGCTCGGTGGTGCCCTGCTCGGGGACGCTCGTGATGCAGCCGTCGATGTGGTTCGCGTCGTGATCGGCCAGCGACGGGACGGCGAGACCGGTGGCGAGCAGGGCGGCGGAGGCCAGGACGGCCAGGCGAGGAGAGCGCATGGCGAGCGGGATTCGCCGTTGCCCCCGCGTTTCCTGCAAGGTGGGTGCATGAAGGTCGCGCTCGAGGGCTTCCACTGCGTGAAGCACGCGCTGCGGTTCGCGCCGGAGTGCGTCTCCGACGTGGTCGTACGGGATCCCGCCGCCGTCCGCGCCCTCGCTGAACGGCTGGCGCCGGACGTGGTGGACCTGCTGCTGTCGCGGGCGGTCGTCGGCGAGGTGGCGCACCACACGGGGGTGTCGGCGGTGGGCGCGGTCCCCTCGCCGGACCGCTCGGTGCTGTCGGCGCGCACGTCCCCGCTGGTGCTGCTGGACGCCCCGCGCTCCCCCGGCAACGCCGGTGCGGTGATCCGCGTCGCCGCCGCAGCCGGGGCCTGCGGGGTGGCCTTCACCGGGACGCTCGACCCGTGGCACCCGACCGTGCTGCGCGGGTCGGCGGGGCTGCACTACGCGCTGCCGGTGCTCCGAGTCGGGCCGTCCGACGTCACCGGACCGCTGGTCGTGCTGGACGCGGACGGCGACCCCTCGGCGTCCCTGCCGGGCGACGCGGTGCTGGTCGTCGGGAGCGAGCGCTCCGGCGTCGGCGCGTCGCTGCGGGAGCGGGCGGACCTGGTGATGGCGCTGCCGATGCGGGACGGCGTCAGCAGCCTCAACCTGGCGACCGCCGTCGCCGCCGCCCTCTACCGCGCCCGCTGAACCCGTTGAGGGAGGGGTCTAGCTCCCCGTGTGGGGCATCAGGGCGCCGGCCGGGATCTGGCCGAAGCGGCCGGACTGGAAGTCCTCGACCGCCTGCTGCAGCTCGGCGCGGGTGTTCATGACGAACGGGCCGTACTGCGCGACGGGCTCGCGGATCGGCTCGCCGCCCAGCACGAGCACCTCGAGCGCGGGGTGCCGGCTCTCCTGCTTGGCGTCGGCTCCGATCGTGATCCGGTCACCCTCGCCGAGCACCACCGTCTGGCCGGTGCGCACCGGAGCGGCCTGACCGAAAGCACCTCCTGCGCCGACGGTCCCGCTGCCGGACAGCACGTAGACGAGCGCGTTGAACTCCGGCTTCCACGGCAGGCTCAGCGACGAGCCGGGGGTCACGGACGCGTGCAGCATCGTGATCGGGGTGCGGGTCGAGCCCGGTCCTCGTACGACCCCGCCGTCGCCCGTCGGCAGGTCGCCGGCGATCAGGCGGAGCAGGGAGCCGGCGTCGTGGGAGGCCAGCAGCGTGACGTCCTGGCCCTCGAGGTTCTGGTAGGCCGGGTCGACCATCTTCTGCGCGGACGGCAGGTTCACCCAGAGCTGGATGCCGTGGAAGGTCCCGCCGCTGCGGACCAGCTCGACGGGCGGCGTCTCGATGTGCAGGATCCCGCCACCGGCGGTCATCCACTGGGTGGCGCCGTCCTTGATGAAGCCGCCGCCGCCGTGGCTGTCCTGGTGCTGGAACGCGCCGTCCATGATGTAGGTGACGGTCTCGAAGCCGCGGTGCGGGTGCCAGGAGGTGCCCTTGGGCTCGCCCGGGGCGTACTCCACCTCGCCCATCTGGTCCATCATGATGAACGGGTCCAGGAAGCGCGGCGCGATGCCCGCGAAGGCCCGGCGGACCGGGAAGCCCTCGCCCTCGAAGCCGGACGGCGCGGTGGTCACGCCCACGACGGGGCGCTCGACGTCGCCCAGGCCGGCCTTCGGCACGCGGGCGAGGGTCAGGGTGTCGGCGGTGACAGCGGGCATGTGCACTCCTCTAGTTGCAGGTGCAAGCAACAGCGTAGTGCCGCCGCCCTTTGTTCCGCTACAGCTGGGCCAGCATCCGCGTGTTGCCGAGGGTGTTGGGCTTGACCCGGGCCAGGTCGAGGAACTCCGCGACGCCCTCGTCGGGCGACTGCAGCAGCTCGGCCCGCACGTCGACGTCGAGCGCGACCTCGTCGACGGGTACGAACCCGTGCCGGCCGAAGAAATCGGTCTCGAAGGTCAGGCAGAACAGCCGGTGCACCCCGAGCTCGCGGGCGTTCTCGATGAGCCGGTGCAGCAGGGCCGACCCGACGCCCTGCCCCTGCGCGGTCGGCGCGACGGCCAGCGTGCGCACCTCGGCCAGGTCCTCCCACAGCACGTGCAGCGCGCCGCAGCCGACCACCTCGCTGCCGTCGACGGCGACGAAGAACTCCTGCACGTCCTCGTAGAGGTTGACCATCGCCTTGGCGAGCAGCCGCCGGTCGCCCGTGAAGGTGTCGACCAGCGCCCGGATCCCGGGCACGTCGGTGGTGCGCGCCCGGCGCACCTCGGCGAGCAGCGGGTCGGTCATCGCGGCAGCATCCGGTCGCTGATGATGCGGCGCTGGATCTCGCTGGTGCCCTCGAAGATCGTGGTCAGCCGGGCGTCGCGCCAGTAGCGCTCGACCCGGCGCTCGGTCGTGTAGCCGTTGCCGCCGTGCAGCTGCATGGCCTGGTTCGTGACGCGTACGGCCATCTCGGTGGCCAGCAGCTTGACCGCAGCGGACTCCTTCTCGGCGGGCTCCCCCTCGTCGAGCAGGTGCGCCACCTGCTGCCAGAAGGCGCGGGCCTGCGCGACCTCCGCGGCCATGTCGGCGAGCGCGAAGCGCAGCGCCTGGAACTCCGCGATCGGGTGACCGAACTGCTCGCGCTCCTGGAGGTAGAGCGTGCAGTCCTCGACGGCGGCCCGGGCGACGCCGACGGCGCGGGCGGCGGTGTGCACCCGCGCGATGTTGAGACCCCTCTGCACGGAGGCGAACCCGCCCTCGTCGGCATCCGCGTTCTCGTCACCGTAGAGGCCGGTCAGCCGGTCGGAGTCCGGGACACGGACCCCGTCGAGCTCGAGCTCCCAGGTGAGGAAGCCGTGGTAGCCGATCTTGTCGATGACGGTGCCGGTCATGCCGTCGGGGAACGTTCCGCGGTCCTTGACGACGAGGAACGGCTCGAGACCGGCGCTGCGCGACTCGCCCTCCTCGGGGTCGCGCACCCGGGCGAGCACCTCGACGAAGTCGGCGGCCAGCGCGTTGCCGGCCCAGCGCTTGCGCCCGGTGAGCACCCAGTCGTCACCGTCGCGCACCGCACGAGTCTGCACGCCGGCCAGGTCCGACCCTGCCGTCGGCTCGGACAGCGCGATGGACCCGATCCAGGCGCCCTTCGCGGACCTGGCCAGCAGGTCGGCCCGGCGGTCGTCGTCCACGACCTGCGTCCCGAGACCCTGCCCGCGGGCGAGGATGCTCGCCACCGACAGCCAGGCGCGGGCCAGCTCCTCGGAGACCAGGCAGTACTCGAAGACGCCCAGCCCCATACCGCCCGACTCGGCAGGGATGGTGATGCCGAACCAGCCGCGCGCCGCCAGGTCCTCGATCAGCGAGGGAGGCATCTCCGCCTTCTGCGGGTCGAGCTCGTCCGCGATCGGCAGCACGACGTCACGCGCGACGTCCCGGGCCTCCTGCTGAAGCGCCACGCGCTCCGGCGTGCGCCACGGGGAGAGCAGCTCGGGGGGTGACGGGGGTCGCACGGGATCTCCTCCGGGGCAGGGTGGGGGAAGTCTCGCAGGGGGCAAGGGATCATGGAGCAGCCCCGTCCGTGTTGGAGAAGGCATGAGCAGCAAGCACCGTGTGGTCGTGATCGGCTCGGGCTTCGGCGGCCTGTTCGCCACGAAGGCGCTCCGCCGTGCCGACGTCGAGGTCACGCTGATCGACCGGACGACGCACCACCTCTTCCAGCCGCTGCTCTACCAGGTCGCGACCGGCATCCTCTCCGAGGGCGAGATCGCCCCGCCGACGCGAGACGTCCTGCGCCGGCAGAAGAACGCCCGCGTGCTGCTGGGCGACGTCGAGACCATCGACCTGGACGCGCGCACCGTGACGCACTCGGTCTACGGCAAGACAACGGTGACTCCGTACGACTCCCTGATCGTCGCCGCCGGCGCAGGTCAGTCGTACTTCGGCAACGACTCGTTCGCCGAGCACGCGCCCGGCATGAAGACGATCGACGACGCGCTCGAGATCCGCGGCCGGATCTTCGGTGCCTACGAGATGGCCGAGCTGGAGACCGACCCGCTCGCCCTCGACGCCTGGCTGACGTTCGTCGTGGTGGGCGCCGGACCGACCGGCGTCGAGATGGCCGGCCAGATCGCCGAG
>SCTD01000576.1 GCA_004299215.1 Frankiales bacterium
CGTCGGCGTGGCGGTCGTGGTGCCGGCTCGGCCACGGTGCGTCCCGAGGACGAGGTGGCCGAGCTGCTGGCGGCGCCCTCCGACGCCGAGGCCACCGCCGCGGAGACGGAGGAGGTCGACGCGCTCGCGCGGGCGGCCGCGCCGGCTCCCGAGGTCCTCCCGGACCTCGCCGACCAGCCCACGGCCGAGGAGGAGGACCGCCCGGTGCTCGACGCCCCGGAGCCCGAGCCCGTCGCCGACGAGCCCGCGCCCGCCGCGGCGGAGCCGGCGGTCGAGCCCGCCCCGAGCCCGGTCGCGGTCGCGGAGGCGCCGGCGGAGCCCGCTCCCAAGCGCCGCCGGCGGGCCACCAGCCGCCCGGCCGGCCCGCCGACCAGCTGACCCGGCCGTACGCCCGGTCTGCGCGGCCACGATCCCGGCCACGATTCTCATGATCACGCGCGACTCGCCGCGCGTGTCCCGCGTGATCATGAGAATCCCGCCGGGCGGCGCGCGTCCCGGGCCGGCGGGCGGCCCCGCGCGTTCGACGGCCGGCGCGGCCGTCCGGTAGTCTGGAACCCGTCGCGTCCTGGACGCGCCCTTCTGCTGCGCCCAGGCGCGCGGCACCCGAACTCAGGCAGGAGCTCCTCGTGTACGCCATCGTCAAGACCGGCGGCAAGCAGTACAAGGTCGCCGTCGGTGACGTCGTCACGGTCGAGAAGGTCACCGGAGGCCCCGGCGACAGCGTCGCGCTGCCCGCCCTGCTCGTCGTCGACGGCACCGCGGTGACCTCCGACGCCGACGCGCTGGCCAAGGTGAGCGTCAGCGGCGAGGTCGTCGGCCACACCAAGGGCCCGAAGATCAACATCCTGCGCTACAAGAACAAGACCGGCTACAAGCGCCGCATGGGCCACCGCCAGTCGCTGACGCAGGTGCGCGTCACGGCCATCGACACCGCGAAGTAGGAGACACGCCATGGCTCACAAGAAGGGCGCGAGCTCCTCGCGCAACGGTCGCGACTCCAACGCGCAGTACCTCGGCGTCAAGCGCTTCGGCGGCCAGGTCGTCAAGGCCGGCGAGATCATCGTCCGCCAGCGCGGCACCCACTTCCACCCGGGCGACAACGTCGGCCGGGGCAAGGACGACACCCTGTTCGCGCTCGAGCCGGGTGCCGTGACGTTCGGCCTCAAGCGCGGCCGCAAGACCGTCAACGTCCTCCCGGTCGGCTGACCCGACCGCACACGCACTTCCTCGAGGGCGGGCCGGCTTGCCGGACCCGCCCTCGACCCTTTCTGAGAGGCAACCGTGGCCACCTTCGTCGACCGCGCCGTGCTCCACGTCGCCGCCGGTGACGGGGGCAACGGCTGCGCCAGCGTCCGGCGCGAGAAGTTCAAGCCGCTGGGCGGTCCCGACGGCGCCGACGGCGGTGACGGCGGTGACGTCGTCCTGGTCGTACGAGCCCATGTCGCCTCGCTGCTGGACTACCACTACCACCCGCACCAGAAGGCGACCTCCGGCAAGCAGGGCTCCGGCTCGCTGCGCACCGGCGCCAAGGGGCAGGACGTCGAGGTGCCCGTCCCCAACGGCACCGTCGTCTACGACACGGACGGCAACCAGCTGGCCGACCTCGTCGGCGAGGGCGCGACCTTCGTCGTCGCGAAGGGCGGCAAGGGCGGTCTCGGCAACGCCAGCCTCGCGAGCGCCAAGCGCAAGGCGCCCGGCTTCGCCCTGCTGGGCGAGCCGGGGGAGAAGAAGGACGTCGTCCTCGAGCTCAAGACCGTCGCCGACGTCGCCCTCGTGGGCTTCCCCAGCGCCGGCAAGTCGAGCCTGATCGCCGCGCTGTCCGCGGCCCGCCCGAAGATCGCCGACTACCCCTTCACGACGCTGGTGCCGAACCTCGGTGTCGTCGAGTCCGCCGGCACCACCTTCACGGTCGCCGACGTCCCCGGCCTGATCCCGGGGGCGCACCAGGGCAAGGGCCTGGGCCTGGAGTTCCTGCGCCACGTCGAGCGCTGCGCGGTGCTCGTCCACGTGCTCGACTGCGCCACCCTCGAGCCGGGTCGCGACCCGATCACCGACCTGGACGTCCTCGAGCAGGAGCTCAGCCTCTACAAGGACGACGTCGCCCGGCTGACCGAGCGACCGCGGCTGGTCGTGCTCAACAAGGTCGACGTGCCCGAGGGCCGCGAGCTGGCCGAGCTGGTGCGCCCGGAGCTCGAGGCCCGCGGGCTGCAGGTCTTCGAGGTCAGCGCTGTGAGCCGGGAGGGCCTGCCCGCCCTGACGTACGCGCTCGCCGGCGTCGTGCAGGCCGACCGCGAGGCGCGCCCGCTCGAGCAGGCGACCCGGATCGTGCTGCGCCCGAAGGCGGTCGACGACCTCGGCTTCACGGTGGAGCCCGACGGCGACGGCTTCGTCGTGCGCGGGAGCAAGCCCGAGCGCTGGATCACCCAGACCGACTTCGCCAACGAGGAGGCCATCGGCTTCCTCGCCGACCGGCTCGCCAAGCTCGGCGTCGAGAAGGCGCTGGCCGCCGCGGGGGCGACCCCCGGCGCCGAGGTCACCATCGGCGACGTCTCCTTCGACTGGCAGCCGACCGAGCTCGAGCAGTTCTCCTCCGGCATGCGCGGGCAGGACGCCCGGCTCGAGGACCGCAGCCGGATCGGTGCCGAGGAGCGGCGGCTGCAGAAGGACCTGCGGCGGGCCGAGCGGATGGGCCTGGACAGGGAGGCGCTGCAGGCCGAGCTCGAGAAGGTCGCCCCGCGACGGGACGCCGACGAGTGAGCCGTACGGCGGTCGCGTCGGCAGCGAGGCTGGTCGTCAAGGTGGGGTCGTCGTCCCTGACGACCGCGGCCGGCGGCCTCGACCCGGAGCGCCTCGACGCGCTGGTCGACGCGCTCGCCGAGCGGGACGGCCAGCTGGTGCTGGTCTCGTCCGGCGCCATCGCCGCCGGGCTCGCCCCGCTCGGGCTGAAGCGCCGGCCGCGGGACCTGGCGACGCAGCAGGCGGCCGCCTCGGTGGGGCAGATGCTGCTGGTGCAGCGCTACGCCAGCGCCTTCGCCCGGCACGGCCGCACCGTCGGGCAGGTGCTGCTCACGGCCGACGACGTCGTACGCCGCTCGCACTACCGCAACGCGCAGACCACGCTGGACCGGCTGCTGTCGCTCGGCGTCGTGCCGGTCGTCAACGAGAACGACGCCGTCGCCACCGAGGAGATCCGCTTCGGCGACAACGACCGGCTCGCCGCGCTCGTCGCGCACCTGGTCCGGGCCGACGCCCTGGTGCTGCTGTCGGACGTGGACGGCCTCTACGACGGCGACCCGCGCACGCCGGGGTCTCGCCTGGTGCCCGAGGTGCGCGGCCCGCACGACCTGCACGGGGTGGTCATCGGAGGGACCGGCAGCGCCGGCCTCGGGCGCGGCGGGATGGCCAGCAAGGTCGACGCGGCTGCCCTCGCGACGGGCGCGGGGGTTCCGGTGCTGCTGGCCGCGACCGCCCACGTGCGGGACGCGCTGAAGGGCGAGGGCGGCACGTTCTTCGCCTCCACGGGCACGCGCGCGCCCGGCCGGCTGCTCTGGCTGGCGCACGCGACGACGCCGCGTGGCCGGCTGCTGCTCGACGCGGGCGCGGTGCGCGCCGTCGTCGAGCGCCGGCTGTCGCTCCTGCCGGCGGGCGTCACCGCCGTCGAGGGGGAGTTCGCCGCCGGCGACCCGGTGGAGCTGGCCGGCCCCGACGGCCGCGCCGTGGCGCGCGGGCTGGTCGCCTACGACGCCGCGGAGCTGCCCGCCCTGCTCGGCCGCTCCACGCGGGAGCTCGGCCTGCGCGAGGTCGTCCACCGGGACGACCTGGTGCTCGTCTAGGTCGACGCACCCGCCAGGTGCGCGTCGGCCGCGGCCTGGTCGTAGGCGAGGGTGTTCGTCGCCGTCGCGAGGCCCTCGGCGTTCAGCTCCTGCACGAAGCAGAAGCGCATCGTGCGGGTCTGCCCGGCGACGGTCGACGTGGCGTCGTAGATCGCGACCGCGCGCCGGTCGTCCGCGAGGCAGGACAGCAGGTTCATGCTGAAGGTGCCGCCCGTGAGCTCGAAGAGGCGGCCGAACATCTCGGAGATCGCCGCCCAGCCCGAGTAGGTACCAGCCAGCGGCGAGCTCCCCGCGTTGGTCCACGTGGCGTCGTCCGTCATCTCCTTGCGGACGTGCTCGAGGTCGCCGCGGCCGAAGGCCGCGAATCCCTCGCGCAACCGGGCGGCGTTCGGGTGCTCCGTCCTGGTGATGCTGAGGTCAGGCTTGATCTTCGTGGTCGCCATGCGCCCCCCTGGGCTCCCGGGCCGCGCCGCGGGCCGTCGCGGCCTCGGCTCCCGAGACTGGACCTGCTGCGGGCGCTGTCAAGAGGACGAACCTGGCGAAAGCGGCTCAGCCGCAGGTGATCCCTGGCTGGGATCCGGCCGGGTCCACCTCGGTCGCCGTGCCTGCCGAGATGCGCCACGTCCGCCGCAGCGTGTCCGGCCCGCGCTCCCTCGTCTCCTGCACCAGCGCTCCCGGCCGGCACAGCAGAGGCGCCTCGGGACCCGGGGCGAAGGTCCACGCCGTGTCCGTCTCGCCGACCGTGATCGGGACCAGCCGGCAGCCGTCGAGCAGGAAGCCCGTGGCCTCGTCGCCGGTCGCGGCCAGCACCTCGTCGCGCCGGTCGCCGTCCAGGTCGGCCGTCGCCAGCAGGTCGCCGGAGAAGAGCGCCTCGGGGACGGCGTTCTCGCCCGTCGCGAGCCACGCCTGCGCGACGCGTTCGCCGCCCCGGACCCACGACACGACCTCGTCGGTGCGGCCGTCCCCGTCGAGGTCGCCCTGCAACCGCTGCTCCTGTGACCCGTCCGGTGGCTGCGAGCGCTCCGCCGCGCAGGGACCGGTCGGACCGGGGCGCGGGCCGGCGGCGGGGTCGTCGCTGCAGGCGGCGGCGGTGAGCACCGTGAGCAGTGCCAGGGCGATCGGTGCGCTTCGCATGGGCGGCAGTCTTCCGTACCCTCGTAGGCATGAGCGAGGTCGTCGAGGTCGCGAAGCGGGCACGGGTGGCGGCGGCCGGGCTGGCCCCCCTCCCGCGGAGGGCCAAGGACGCCGCCCTGCTGGCGATGGCCGACGCGCTGGTGGCAGCCTCCGACCGGATCCTCGCGGCGAACGCCGAGGACGTCACCGCGGGCAGGGAGGGGGGTACGACCGAGGCGCTGCTCGACCGGCTGGCCCTGAACCCGAGCCGGATCGCGGCGATGGCCGACGGCCTGCGGCACGTCGCGACGCTGCCCGACCCCGTGGGCGAGGTCGTCCGGGGCAGCAGCCTGCCGAACGGGCTGGAGCTGCGGCAGGTCCGCGTCCCGCTGGGTGTCGTCGGGATCGTCTACGAGGCGCGCCCGAACGTCACGGCCGACGCCGCGGGGCTGTGCCTGAAGAGCGGCAACGCGGTGCTGCTGCGGGGGAGCGGCAGCGCCTACCGGAGCAACTCCGTGCTCGTCGACGTGCTCGCCGAGGCGGCCACGAAGGCCGGCATGCCGGTCGACAGCATCCAGCTCGTCCCCGGCACCGACCGGGCCAGCGTCAAGGAGCTGATGCAGGCGCGCGGGCTGGTCGACGTGCTCATCCCGCGCGGCGGCGCCGGGCTCATCGAGGCCGTGGTGACCGAGTCGCAGGTGCCGGTCATCGAGACCGGCGTCGGCAACTGCACCGTCTACGTCGACGCGCACGCCGACCTCGAGATGGCCGTCGCGATCACGGTCAACAGCAAGACGCACCGGCCGAGCGTGTGCAACGCCGCCGAGACGCTGCTCGTGCACGCCGACGTCGCCGAGGCGTTCCTGCCCCTCGTCGTGACCGCCCTGAAGGCCGAGGGCGTCACGCTGCACGCCGACGAGCGCGCCCGGCCGTACGACGACACCGCCCTGCCGGTGACGGACGAGGACTGGGCGGCGGAGTACCTCTCGCTCGACCTCGCCGTCGGCGTCGTCGACTCGCTCGACGACGCCGTCGCGCACATCCGGCGCTGGGGGAGCGGCCACACCGAGGCGATCGTCACGAAGGACCTGGCCGAGGCGCGCCGGTTCGTCCGGTCGCTGGACAGCGCCGCCGTGATGGTCAACGCGAGCACCCGCTTCACCGACGGCGGGGAGTTCGGCTTCGGCGCCGAGATCGGGATCTCGACGCAGAAGCTGCACGCCCGCGGGCCGATGGGGCTGCCCGAGCTGACCAGCACCACCTACGTCGTCACG
>SCTD01000577.1 GCA_004299215.1 Frankiales bacterium
GCCCGTGAGCACCGCCGGACGGGTCGGGCCGGTGAACGACAGCGTGGTGGTGTCGCTGTCGACCGCTCCAAGGCCGTCGAGCAGGTACTGCGGGTTGAACGCGATCGAGAACGGCTCCCCGCTGGCGCTGCCCTCCCACGAGCACTCGAGCTGCTCGGAGGCCTGGGCGTCGTCGGCACCGCCCGCCTCGAGCACCACCCCGTCTGCCGAGAAGCCGAGGCGTACGGGAGCGTTGCGCGCGGCAACGAGCGCCACGCGCTTGACGGCCTCGGTGAACGGCGCGGTGGCTATCTCGGCCACGGCGGTGCTCTCGCTCGGCAGCAGCGAGCGGTACTTCGGGAACTCGCCCTCGAGCAGCCGGGACGTCGTGCGGCGACCCGACCCCTCGAAGCCGATCATCCCCTCCGCACCGGAGCCGCCGGGCGTGAGCGCGAGCGTGACCTCCGGGCCGGCGGTCAGCGCTCGGGCCGTCTCGGACAGCGTGCGGGCCGGCACCAGCGCCGTCGTCGACAGCGACGGGTCGGTCGGACGCCACGGCAGCGTGCGCACCGCCAGCCGGTAGCGATCGGTCGCCGCGAGCGTGAGCGTGTCGCCCTCGATCTCGAAGCGCACGCCGGTGAGCACCGGCAGCGTGTCGTCCCGCCCCGCGGCCAGCGCGACCTGCGCGACGGCCGAGGCGAAGACGTCGGAGCCCAGGGTCCCCGCCGTCTCCGGCATCGCGGGCAGCGCGGGGTAGTCCTCCACGGGCAGCGTCGGCAGCGTGAAGCGCGCCGGACCGCAGGACAGCACCACCCGGGTGCCCTCGACCTTGAGGTCCACCGGCTGGGCCGGGAGCGAGCGGACGATGTCGGCCAGCAGCCGCCCGGGGACGAGCACCTTGCCGCCCTCGTCGGCCGTGACGTCCAGGCGGACCCGCGAGCTCACCTCGTAGTCGAAGCCGGAGATCTCCAGCCCGCCGTCGCCCACCTCGATCAGCAGGCCCAGCAGGACCTGCATCGGGGGACGCGCCGGCAGCGAGCGGGCGGTCCAGACGACGGCGTCGGCGAGAGCGTCGCGCTCGACCCTCAGCTCCATGGAGTACGGCCTTCCTGTGCATCACACGCGTGGTCGTTGCTGCTGTTGGTCCGAGACCCTGCCAGATGCCCGTCGTCCACATCGGAGCGCTTCCCGAGAACCAGGGGGTTGATCGGGGAGAGGGAGATCAGAGCAGTGGTGGTAGGGGCGTGCGTCCCTGTGGACCGGACCCGTCGTCGCAGGTCACGCGGCGTGGCGGCGTGTGCGCCGATTGTGGACCGGCACCCCGTCGCTCCGTGGACGACTGGGGACGAGCCGGTGAACACCCGGCGACGTCCACCGGTCCGGCAGCCGTCGTCCACAGTTGTCCACAGGGTTGTCCCCACACTGTGCAGGGAGAGCGTGATCGGCGTCACGGGGGAGGGCGGGGTCACGGCTGGCGGGACCGCGTCTTGATCCGGTTGGTCAGCTCGGCGACCTGGTTGTACGTCGCCCGACGCTCGGGCATCTGGGCCCGGATCTTGCGGTCGGCGTGGATGACCGTGGTGTGGTCGCGGCCGCCGAACATCTGGCCGATCTTGGGCAGCGACATGTCCGTCAGCTCGCGGCAGAGGTACATCGCGATCTGCCGGGCGGTGACCAGGACGCGCGAGCGCGAGGAGCCGCACAGGTCCTCCATGGTCAGCCCGAAGTACTCCGCCGTGGCCGCCATGATGGTGGCGCCGGTGATCTCCGGGCCGCCGTCCGCCGGGATGAGGTCCTTGAGCACGACCTCGGCCAGCGACAGGTCGACCAGCTGGCGGTTCAGCGACGCGAACGCGGTCACCCGGATGAGCGCGCCCTCGAGCTCGCGGATGTTGCGGGTGATCTTGGAGGCGATGAACTCCAGCACGTCCGGCGGGGCCGCCAGCCGGTCCTGCGCGGCCTTCTTGCGCAGGATGGCGATGCGGGTCTCGAGGTCGGGCGGCTGGACGTCGGTGATCAGGCCCCACTCGAACCGCGTGCGCAGCCGGTCCTCGAGGGTCGACAGCTGCTTGGGCGGGCGGTCCGAGCTGATGACGATCTGCTTGTTGGCGTTGTGGAGGGTGTTGAAGGTGTGGAAGAACTCCTCCTGCGTCCCCTCCTTGTGCTCCAGGAACTGGATGTCGTCGACGAGCAGGATGTCGACGTCGCGGTAGCGCCGGCGGAACGTCTCGGCCTTGCCGTCGCGGATCGAGTTGATGAAGTCGTTGGTGAACTCCTCCGAGCTCACATAGCGCACCCGCGCGCCCTCGAACAGGTGCTGGGCGTAGTGCCCGATCGCGTGCAGCAGGTGGGTCTTGCCCAGCCCGCTCTCGCCGTAGACGAACAGCGGGTTGTACGCCTTGGCCGGCGCCTCGGCGACCGCGACCGCCGCGGCGTGCGCGAAGCGGTTCGAGGCGCCGATGACGAAGGTCTCGAAGGCGTACTTCGGGTTCAGCCGGGCCGGCTCTGCCGGCGGGCGGCCGTCCGCGCCGGGCGGGCGACCCGGGAACGGCCGGACGTTGTCGAGCTCGGCGGCGTCGGAGCGGCCGAGGCCGAACCCGCTGTCGTAGGGCAGGCCGTCGTCGTCGAGCGGGGCGCCGAACGCCCCGGTGTAGCTGCGCTGCTCCTCGAGGGGCGCCGGGTCCGGCTCGGCCGGCGTCGGCGGGGTGCTCGCGGACGGTCCGGTCGGGCCGGGCAGCGGCTGGACGGTGACGGCGACCGCGATCTCCCTGCCGTACGCCGCCGACAGCGCCTCGGCGAGCACCGGACGCAGCCGCGTCTCCAGCACGTCCTTGGCGAACTCGTTGGGTGCGGCCAGCAGGGCGGTGTCCTCGACGAGGCCGAGGGGACGGGTCAGCCCGACCCAGGCGCGGTGCTGCGGCGACAGGGCGCCGTCGGCGAGGCCGGCGACGGCACGGGTCCAGACCTCGTCGAGCGACAGCGGCGTCGCGCCGGCGTCGTCGGCCGGGGCCGAGGGGTCGTCGTCGGCCGGATCGGGCTCGGCGCCGGAGTGGAGGTCGGTCACGCAGGTCCCTCGGCTCGGAGCGGTTGTTCCACGGACCCGGTGGGCCTGGGGGGCGGTTCCTTCCGGATCCCGCTTCCTGCGACCCTGCCGCCCGGGGACGACGATGTCCACACCACTGTCCACAACCTGTGGAGGCGAGCCGGGGTCGCCCGACCCCGACGTCCCGGGGGAATCGTCGCGCGGACCTCCCGACCGCCCCGCTCCAGGTGCTCGGAGATGGGTGTCCAGGGCCGGGAGCATCGACCGATGACGTGCGCTCGGGGCGCTCCGCTCGGCCGGTGTGGGGAGGCCGGCGCGGGGACGCTAACAGCCTGCGCACGTCGCTGCAAGGCGGTCGGCGCAACTCGACGGAGCGAAGCGGCGTGTCGACCCGGGACGTGTTTGACCCCCCCTCCCGCGGTCCGTATCTTTGAGGCCGTCTGTGCCCGCACCGGGCCGTCGCCACGAGAGCCTCTCGCGGCCGCGCAGACCCCCGAATCCCCCGAGAGCGAGTCCCTCCCGTGAGCAAGCGCACCTTCCAGCCGAACAACCGCCGTCGCGCGAAGACCCACGGCTTCCGGCTGCGCATGCGGACCCGGGCCGGTCGCGC
>SCTD01000060.1 GCA_004299215.1 Frankiales bacterium
GGTGATCAGGGCCTCGACGATGGTCGCCTCGATGTTGCCGCGCACCGCGGCGACGTGCGCGGCCTCGATGGCCGGCACGTAGACGTTGTTCGGCGCGAGGTTCGACAGGAAGTTCTCGACGTCCATGTGGACCGAGTCCATCTGCTGGCTGAACCAGTCGCCCATGAAGCCCGAGTCGTCGTAGCCGACGATGTCGTACGACGCCGCGACGTTGGCGGGCCGCTTCGGGTAGGGGCCGTCGACCGGCAGCAGCGCGAGGACCTCGTCGAGCACGATCCCCTGCTCGTCGAACTTCCGCTCGACGGTGCGGATCATGTTGAGCGACAGCTGGTTCACCTGGTCCTGGCGCTTGGGCGTCCACTGCCCGGCCGGGATGATGAGGTCGCTGAAGGCGTCGTTCGGCGTGGTCAGCTCGCCGTGGATGTCGGTGCTGGTCTTGAGGTTCGGCAGGCTCCGGATCAGCGCCGTCCAGCCGGCGATCTCGGGCTCGGACTCGGCGACGCCGCGCCCGCCGGTGCGGTCGTACCAGCCGACCGTGGCGAAGTCGCGGTTGAGGTCCTTGCCGCCGTTCTCGTTGCCGCGCTCGAAGCCGGGGCCGGTGGTGCTGTCGAGGTCACCGGCGACCCAGCCGTCGGAGTTGGTGAAGCCGATCCAGGTCTCGGTCCGCCGCATCACGTCGGCGAACGGGAAGCCGGTGTCGCCGGCGTACATCACGTGGTCCGGCTCGCCGGCGCCCCAGCGGGCCAGGTCCTCGACGTAGCGCAGCCCGCCCTCGCGTCCGGCCGCCTCCAGGCCGTGCACCGACAGCGACACGGCGACCTGCGCCTTGCCCGAGCGGGGGGCCTGCTCGTCGGTGACCCGGACCAGCCAGATCGGCAGCCCGCCGAAGCTCTGGTGCGCGGGGTCGCCGGTCGCCTCGGCGAGCGTCATGACCTCGAGGTAGCGAGGGGCGAGCGCCTCGATGGCCGTCAGGGTCCCCTCGAGGCTCTCGAGCGGCCCGTCGAACTGGTGGAACGACGTGGACTGCTCCGGCTCGGCGACGATGCGCCCGCCGCACAGCGCCTCGGGGGCGGTGACGCAGGTCGGGGCGGCGGTCGCCTGCACGGCGAGGGCGGCCAGCACCGGGACAGCGGCGACGGCGACGAAGGGGCGGTAGCGCACGAGGGACCTCACTGACGGGCGACCAGGTCGCGGGTGGGGCGGAAGGCGTCCAGGCGAAGCGGTGGCTGGCCGCAGATGCGGGCGGAGGCCAGGCCGCCGTCGACGACCCGGCGGGAGGGGGCGGGGGCCTCGAGCCTGCCCTCCTGGTCGACCTCGCGGACCTCCAGGGCCGGCGCCTTCGGGTCGGCCATCAGGAAGCGGAGGGCGCTGGGGTGCTCGCAGTTGTGCAGCAGCGTGATCCTGGCGCCGGTGCCGGACGGGAGCGACCGCCTCGGCGAGCTCGCCTCGCCGGCGACCGTCACCTGCAGCCGTCCGCCGACCGGCACGACGAGGTCGGTCGGCAGCATGCGCACCTGGACCCGGATCGGCTCACCGACGGGCGGCAGCGCGGGGGCGCTCTGGCGGAACCAGTTCTCCCGGATCGGCTCGAGGTGCTGCAGCGACCGGAAGCCGTACGTCGCGTGCACCTCGGCGCCGCCCCCCTCGTGGACGAGCGGCTCGCCGTCGGCGCCCAGCACGGTGACCTGGGCCGCGACGTGCCCGTCCGGGCGGTCGGTGGTCAGCCAGAGGTCGAGCACCGGCTGCCCGGTCAGGTGCAGCGGCGTGCGCAGCACCGGAGTCTCGAACGTGACCCCGCTGCCGACTGTCTCGGTGTAGGTCGTCGCCCCGGCCGGCCGAGCGAGCCCCAGGGCCCCGGCCGGTCCGAGGGCGAGCTGCCCGACCGGACCGCCCGTGCCGGGGAAGTCGCGCTCGCCGCGCCAGCTGCCGTCGCTCGCCTGCACCTGCACGGCCGGCCAGCGCTCGACCCCGGTGTCCAGGCCCTTGAGGTAGCGGTCGTACCAGGCGACGACCATCGGGAACCAGTCGGCGCGCGCCCAGTCCGGCGCGACGTCGCTGTGCGCGTTGGAGAAGTTGTGGTCCCAGACGCCGAAGAGCCCCTTGCGCGGGGTGCTCGCCGGCAGCCGGTCGAAGAACCCGGCCAGGGCGCTCGGCTGGACGTTGACGTCGGCCAGCCCGTG
>SCTD01000578.1 GCA_004299215.1 Frankiales bacterium
TCTCGAACGCCGCGGTCTTCTGACCTTCGATGCGGTCCGGATTGACGGAGTTCACCAGCGTCGTCGGGTAGTGCTCGGACAGGTCGCGGCACAGGTCGAGGCAGTCGTCGAAGTTGCCCTGCACCTGCAGCAGCCTGGCCCCGTGCACCAGCGCCTGGGCGAGCTTGCCCAGCGCGATCTTGCCCTCGGGCACGAGGACCGCGCAGGTGAGCCCGCCCTTGGCGGCGTACGCCGCGGCACTCGCGCTGGTGTTGCCGGTCGACGCGCAGATGACCGCCTGCGAACCGGCTTCCTTCGCCTTGCTGATGGCCATGGTCATGCCGCGGTCCTTGAAGGACCCGGTCGGGTTGGCGCCCTCGACCTTGAGCCACACCTGCGCGCCGACGCGCTGCGACAGCCGCTCCGCCGCGACGAGCGGGGTGCCGCCCTCGAGCAGCGTGACGACGGGCGTCGCGTCTGTGACCGGCAGCCGGTCGCGGTACTGCTCGATGAGCCCGCGCCAGCCGGCCCACGCCTTGCCCTCGACCATCGTCATGCGGACCCCTCGACTCTCATCACGGATGCCACGGCGCGGACGCTGTCGAGCCCGCGGAGCTGCTCGACGACGCCTTGCAGCGCGGAGTCCGTCGCGGTGTGCGTCACGACGACCAGGCTCGCATCGTCGCCGTGCCCCTCCTGGCGCACGGTGCGGATCGAGACGTCGTGGTCGGCGAAGGCGTTCGCGACCGCTGCCAGCACACCCGCCTTGTCGGCGACGTCGAGGCTGATGTGGTACCTCGTGACGACCTCGCCCATCGGTCGCACCCGCAGGGCGGCGTACGACGAGGCGCCCGCGCCGCGTGCTCCCGACAGGGCGTTCCGCGCCACGGCGACCAGGTCGCCGAGCACCGCCGACGCGGTCGGCGAGCCGCCGGCGCCCGGACCGTAGAACATCAGCCGGCCGGCACTGGCCGCCTCGACGAAGACCGCGTTGTAGGCCTCGCGGACGCTGGCCAGCGGGTGCGAGAGCGGGATCATCGCCGGGTGCACGCGCACGCTGACGGCGTCGCCGTCCTTCTCCGCGATGCAGAGCAGCTTGACGACGCTGCCCATCGCCTTGGCGCTCGCGACGTCGGCCGCGGTGACTTCCGTGATGCCCTCGCGGTGCACGTCGGCGGCGACGACGTCGGTGTGGAACGCGAGCCCGGCGAGGATCGCGGCCTTCGCGGCGGCGTCGAAGCCCTCGACGTCGGCGGTCGGGTCGGCCTCGGCGTAGCCCAGCGCGGTCGCCTCGTCGAGCGCGTCGGCGAAGCCCGAGCCCTGCTCGTCCATGCGGGTGAGGATGAAGTTGGTGGTCCCGTTGACGATGCCGGTGACGCGTGAGATCTGGTCACCGGCAAGGGATTCCCGCAACGGACGCAGCAGCGGGATCGCGCCGGCGACGCTCGCCTCGTAGTAGAGGTCGGCGCCGCCCTCGACGGCCGCGGCGTGCAGCGTGGCGCCGTCCTCGGCCAGCAGCGCCTTGTTGGCCGTGACGACGCTCTTGCCGGCCTTGAGCGCGGACAGGATCAGGCTCCGCGCCGGCTCGATGCCGCCGATGACCTCGATGACGATGTCGACGTCGTCGCGGGCGACGAGCCCGTCGGCGTCGGTGGTGAACAGCTCGTCCGGCACGGGCAGGTCGCGCGCCTTGCCTATCCGGCGTACGGCGATGCCGGCCAGCTCGAGGGGCGCTCCCACCCGGGCGGTGAGGTCCTCACCGGAGGTGTGCAGCAGGCGGACGACTTCCGCACCCACGGTGCCGCAGCCCAGCAGTGCCACACGCATGTCAGATCACCTTCACCGGGTCGTGCTGGCTG
>SCTD01000579.1 GCA_004299215.1 Frankiales bacterium
CGATCGGAGCGTCCGGCTTGTGCACGGTGACCTCCACCCGGTGCACGCGCCGGTCGGCGAGGCAGACCGCGGCGAGCCGCTCGGCCAGCGTCTCGATGAGGTCCACCGGCTCGCCCGCGACCACGGCGCCGAGCCGGTCCGCGAGCTCGCCGTAGTCGACGGTGTCGGCGACGTCGTCGGACGCCGCTGCGCGCCGCAGGTCGAGCTCGAGCACCACGTCGACGACGAAGAGCTGGCCCTGCTCCCGCTCCTCCGGCAGGACCCCGTGGAAGCCGCGGACGCGCAGGCCGGTCAGCGCGATGCGGTCAGTCATCGACGAGCCTCCCGAGAACCGGTGAGCCGTGGTGCACCTGCACCCGCCAGCCGTCCGCCCGTCGCCGGAGCACGTTCGTGGCGACGACCGAGCCGGCCCCCGACCCGTCCTCGGTCACCTCGGTGAGGACGTTCTCGGTGCAGGTCACGACGGCCGTGTCGCCGAGGACGCTGATGGCCACGTCGGTGAGGAAGAACTGGATGTAGTCGGTGCCGGCCATCACCGCGGACCACGACCGGAGCACGTGGTCCCTGCCGCGCAGCATCGGCCAGCCGGGGTGCACGCAGACCAGCGCGTCGGGGTCCACGTCGTCCCAGACCGCTGCCATCCGGTCCACGTCGGCAGTCTCGAACGCCTGGTACATCGCGAGGTTGGCGGCCTCGACGGCGTCCATGTCGTTCACGTCGTTCACGTGCTCACCGCCGCGACCACGCGCACCGCGTCCGCGCTGGCCCGCACGTCGTGCACCCGCACGGCCCACGCACCGGCCTGCGCGGCGAGCACCGTGACCGCTGCCGTCGCGTCGTCGCGCTCCCGCGCAGGGCGCGGTACGCCGTCCGCGTCGGCGAGCAGCGCACCCAGGAACCCCTTGCGGGAGGCACCCACCAGCAACGGCGCCCCGAGGTCGACGAGCGTCGGGAGCGCGGCCAGCAGCGCCCAGCTGTGCTCGGCCTCCTTCGCGAACCCCAGCCCGGGGTCGAGCAGCAGCCGCTGCGGGTCCAGGCCCGCCGCGAGCGCGGCCTCCCGTCGGGCGAGCAGCTCGTCGCAGACCTCCCGGACGACGTCGTCGTACCTCGCCCGCGACTGCATGTCGGCGCTGTGCCCGCGCCAGTGCATGGCGACGTACGGCACCTCGGCCTCGACGACCGTCGGCAGCATGTCGGGGTCGGCCAGCCCGCCCGACACGTCGTTGACCAGCTGCGCCCCGACGTCGAGCGCGGCCCGGGCGACCGATGCGCGCATGGTGTCGACCGAGACGACGGCGCCGGCCGCGGCGAGCCGCTCGACGACGGGCAGCACCCGCCCCCGCTCCTCCGTCTCGCCGACCCGCTCCGCGCCCGGCCGGGTGGACTCGCCGCCGACGTCGAGCAGGTCGGCACCGTCGTTGAGCAGCTGGAGGCCATGGCGTACGGCGCTGTCGGTGTCGGGGTGCGCGCCTCCGTCGCTGAACGAGTCCGGGGTGACGTTGACGACGCCCATGACCCGGGTGCGGCCCAGCCCGGGGAAGCCCCGCACGACTGCGGTCATCGGCCGAGGATCAGGCTCATCGCCTCGGCCCGGGTGACCGCAGAGCTCTTGAGGACCCCGCGCACCGCGGAGGTGACCGTGCGCGCGCCGGGCTTCTGCACGCCGCGCATGGACATGCACAGGTGCTCGGCCTCCACGACCACGATCGCGCCGCGCGGCTCGAGCCGCTCCATCAGCGCATCGGCGACCTGGGAGGTGACGCGCTCCTGCACGGACGGCCGCTTGGCGTAGAGGTCGACCAGCCGGGCCAGCTTCGACAGCCCGGTGATCCGGCCGTCCTTGCCCGGCAGGTAGCCGACGGCGGCCGTGCCGGTCCACGGGATGAGGTGGTGCTCGCAGAAGCTCGACAGCGGGATGTCCTTGACGATGATCAGCTCGTCGTGCCGCTCGTCGAACAGCGGGAGGGCGAGGTCCTCCGGCGCCATGTGCAGCCCGGCGAACACCTCGGCGTACATCCGCGCCACGCGTGCCGGGGTGTCGACCAGCCCCTCGCGGTCCGGGTCGTCGCCGACGGCCGCGAGCAGCTCGCGGACGGCGGCCTCGACCCGGGCGGCGTCGTACGGCGTCGGCATCCTCCTGGTCAGGACGCCGGGTCGGTGCCGGTCGCGCGGCGTCCCCGCGTTGGCGCAGACGGGGACTGCCGGCCGGCGCCTGGAGCCTTGCGCGGGCTGGCGGTGCGGTTCACCGAGGCGCGGGAGCGGGAGGGTGCGGCCTCCGACGACGGCGCGCGGCGGCGCGACGGGGACTTCGCGGGAGAGCCGTTCTTGCGACCGCGTGCCAGGTCCTCGAGGTCGGCCGGCCCCATGACGGCGAGCTCGGCCGGGGTGAGCACCGGAGGCTTGTCCGACAGCGGGCGGCGGCCGTTGGCGGTCGGGTGCGGGCGGATCGGACGCTTCTCGACCGGGGAGAAGATCTCCAGGACCTCCTCCTTGTTGAGCGTCTCCTTGTCGAGCAGCTTCAGCACCATGTCGTCGAGGACGTGGCGGTACTCGACCAGGATCTCCCAGGCCTCGTGGTGGGCGTTCTCGACCAGCCCGCGCACCTCCTCGTCGATCACCGCGGCGATGTCCTCGGAGTAGTCGCGGCCGTGGCCGAGGTCGCGGCCCATGAAGACCTCACCGGACTCCTGGCCGAACTTGACG
>SCTD01000580.1 GCA_004299215.1 Frankiales bacterium
TGGACGCCGGTCGAGGCGTTCCTGGGGCTGCTGAGGCGCATCGCGACAGGGGACCTGGATGCCCTGTCCGGCCGCTTCCTGCACGTCCGCGACGACCCGTCCGTCGCTGTCCGGGCCGCGTCCGACGAGCCCCCGCGCGGGGTGCTGCGACCGATCCCGTGGAGCGGCACCTAGCTCGTCCCTTTCCGGCCCGGAATGGGGATGATCACTCTCCGTACATGGTCACTTCGGGCCATGTCCGAACCCCCTGGGTCGGCTGCACAGTGATCGGGTGATCACGCAACGTCGCCTGACCCTCCCCGTCCTGCTCGGTCTCCTCATCGCCCTCGTGGCCCCGGCCGGCACCGGCTCCGCCTCCTCCTCGGCGCCGCTGGCCAGCTGGATCGTCACCTTCGACGCCCCCCCGGCCAGCGGTCAGCTCGAGGTCCTGCGCGGCGTGAGCGACGCGGTGCACGGCTTCACCGCCGTGCCTGCCGCTGTCGTCGTGGCGCCGGCCGCCGCGGTCCCGCTGTTGCGCGGGCTGCCGGGGGTGCGCGGCGTGTGGGCGAACGAGCGCTACGCCCCGCTCATGTCGTCGGCGACGACGGCCAGCCGGGCCCGGCAGGTCTACGAGCAGCTCGGCTGGAGCGGCGCCGGTGTCACCATCGCGGTGATCGACGCGGGCGTCGACGGCACCCACCCCGACCTCTGCGCCGCGGCGGCGTTCTGCAAGGGCACGCCGGTCAAGCTGGTCCAGAACGTCAAGGTCGTCGGACGGCAGGACGTCGCCGTCGACCCGGTCGTCTACCTCGAGGACCAGCTGAGCACCGACAGCAGCTCCGGGCACGGCTCGCACGTCGCGGGCATCGCCGCCGGCTACGGCACCGCCTCCGAGACGCCGGGGAAGTACCGCGGCGTCGCACCGGGCGCGAGCGTCGTCGGCTACGGCACCGGCGAGCTGGTCGAGGCCGTGAACGTGCTGGCGGCGTACGACCACGCCATCGCGCACCGCGACGAGTACGGCATCCGCGTCATCAACAACAGCTGGGGTCCCGGGGCGTTCACCGACTACGACCCGGAGCACCCGGTGAACCGCGCGACCGACGCCGCCTGGGCGGCGGGCATCAACGTCGTGTTCGGCGCCGGCAACGACGGCACCCGCACCGACAGCCTCAACATGTTCAGCTCCCACCCGCGTGCGATCTCGGCCGGCGGCGGGCGCAAGGACGGCCAGCAGGCCTTCTTCTCCTCCAAGGGCGTCCCCGGCAGCGACCACTGGCACCCGACCGTCACCGCGCCCGGCGAGGCGATCGTGTCGGTGCGCGCGAGCACCGGCTTCACCATGGCGGCGGCCGACGCGGGTGGCGGCACCGGCAACCCGGACGCGGCCGGCGGCGCCGACACCGCCTACTACGCCGCGAGCAGCGGAACCTCCATGGCGGCGCCGCACGTCGCCGGCACGATCGCGCTGATCCAGCAGGCGGCGCAGGCGACGCACGGCCGGTGGCTGACGCCGCTCGAGGTCCGCAACCTGCTGCAGAACACCGCCCGCCCGATGACCGGCTACCAGCACTACTCGGTCGGTGCCGGCTACCTCGACGCCTACGCCGCCGTGCAGGCCGCGGTCGCCGGCACCGGCACCGGGCCGTACGACGACGGCATGACCTACGACGTGCAGCCCTTCGCCGGCACGGTCGGTCCGGCGGCGGTCGTCTCCACCAGCACCTTCAGCTCGACCTTCGCCGTCGAGGCGGGCGCCCGGTCGCTCGACGTCATGGCGGACTGGGGGCCGGAGCAGGTCGTGGCCGCCAACCAGGACCTCGACATCAACCTCTACCGCCCGGACGGGTCGCTGTTCCGCGGCACGTTCCTCGCGTGCGACCCGCTGCAGCAGCCGAACGGCTACTCCTCCTTCTGCACCAGCGCGCCGAACGAGCGGCTCACTGTCGTGAACCCGGTCGCCGGCACCTGGCGGGTCGAGGTCGTCGGCGGCATGGCGACGGCCGGCGAGACG
>SCTD01000581.1 GCA_004299215.1 Frankiales bacterium
CGTCACGGCGACCGGCCGCGAGGCCGAGGACCTGGTCGCCGCCCTGGGGGCGCTCGTCGACGGTCACCGCGTCGCGCTCTACCCGAGCTGGGAGACGCTGCCGCACGAGCGGCTCAGCCCGCGCGCCGACACCGTCGGCCGGCGCCTCGCGGTGCTGCGCCGGCTCAGGCACCCCAGCAGCGACGACCCGGCCACCGGCCCGCTCGACGTCGTCGTCGCGCCGGTGCGCAGCATCCTGCAGCCGCAGGTCCCCGGGCTCGGCGACCTCGAGCCGGTCGAGCTGGTCAAGGGCCAGGACGTCGACGGGGGCCTCGACGGGGTCGTCCGGCGGCTCGTCGACATCTCGTACGCCCGGGTGGAGCTCGTCGAGAAGCGAGGCGAGTTCGCCGTACGAGGAGGCATTCTCGACGTCTTCCCGCCCACCGAGGAGCACCCGGTCCGGGTGGAGTGGTGGGGCGACACGGTCGAGGAGGTGCGGGCGTTCAAGGTCGCGGACCAGCGGTCGCTCGGCGAGGTGGAGCACGGGCTGTGGGCGCCGCCGTGCCGTGAGCTGCTCCTCACGCCGGAGGTGCGTGAGCGCGCCATGGCCCTCGCCGAGACCCACCCGGAGCTCGCCGAGATCTGCACGAGGATCGCCGACGGGCACCCGGTCGAGGGCATGGAGGCGCTCGCGCCCGTCCTCGTCGACGAGCTGCGGCTGCTGGTCGACGAGCTGCCCGCCGACACCACGGTGCTGGTCGCCGACCCGGAGAAGGTGCGCACGCGCGCGCACGACCTGGTGCGCACCAGCCAGGAGTTCCTCGAGGCGTCCTGGGCCACCGCTGCCGTCGGCGGGAAGGCGCCGATCGACCTCGGCGCTGCGGCGTACAAGACGCTGGTCGAGGTGCGCGAGCACGCCGCCGGGATCGGCCTGCCGTGGTGGTCGCTCAGCCCGTTCACCGCCGACGAGGACCTCGACGACGACACGGTCGTGCTCGCCGCCACGCCGGCGCCCGGCTACCACGGCGAGGTGTCCAGGGCGGTCGAGGACATGAAGGCGTGGGCGCGCGACGGCTGGCGGGTGGTCGTGACGACCGAGGGCCACGGCCCGGCCCAGCGGCTGCACGAGCTGCTCAAGGACGCCGAGGTGCCGGCGGAGCTGTCGGACTCCCCGGTGCTCGAGCCCGGTCGGGTCCACCTGGCGACCGCCTGCTTCGAGAGCGGTTTCCGCAGCGAGCTGCTCCGGACGGTGCTGGTCACCGAGACCGACCTCACCGGCACCCGCGGGGCCGGGTCCAAGGACGTCAGCAAGCGGATGCCGAGCCGGCGCAAGAACGCGATCGACCCCGTGCAGCTGCGACCGGGTGACGTCGTCGTGCACGAGCAGCACGGCGTCGGCCGCTACCTGGAGATGGTCCAGCGCACGGTGCAGGGCGCGACCCGGGAGTACCTCATCCTCGAGTACGCCCCGAGCAAGAAGGGCCAGCCCGGGGACCGCGTCTTCGTCCCCACCGACCAGCTGGAGCTCGTGACGAAGTACGTCGGGGGCGAGGCCCCGAGCCTGGACCGGCTCGGCGGCGGCGACTGGGCCAAGCGCAAGGGCCGGGCCCGCAAGGCGGTCAAGGAGATCGCGGCCGGCCTCATCCAGCTCTACAGCGCGCGAATGGCCGCGCCGGGGCACGCGTTCGGGCCGGACACCCCGTGGCAGCGCGAGCTCGAGGACGCCTTCCCGTACGTCGAGACCCCCGACCAGCTCGAGGCGATCGACGAGGTCAAGCGCGACATGGAGAAGGCGGTGCCGATGGACCGCGTCGTCATGGGCGACGTCGGCTACGGCAAGACCGAGATCGCCGTTCGGGCAGCGTTCAAGGCCGTGCAGGACGGCAAGCAGGTCGCCGTCCTGGTCCCCACCACGCTGCTCGTGCAGCAGCACTACAACACCTTCCGCGACCGCTTCCAGGCCTTCCCGGTGAAGGTGCGCGCGGTCAGCCGCTTCAACTCCGACCGGGAGCAGAAGGACGTTCTCGACGGCGTCCGGGACGGCAGCGTCGACGTCGTCATCGGCACCCACCGGCTGCTGTCCAAGGACACGCAGTTCAAGGACCTCGGGCTCGTCATCGTCGACGAGGAGCAGCGGTTCGGCGTGGAGCACAAGGAGTTCCTGAAGTCGATGCGCGTCGCCGTGGACGTGCTGACCATGTCCGCGACGCCGATCCCGCGCACCCTCGAGATGAGCCTCACCGGCATCCGCGAGATGTCGACGATCCTCACCCCGCCCGAGGAGCGGCACCCGGTGCTGACCTTCGTCGGGCCGTACGACGAGAAGCAGATCAGCGCGGCGATCCGGCGAGAGCTGCTCCGCGAGGGGCAGGTCTTCTTCCTGCACAACCGGGTCGAGTCGATCGACCGGGTGGCGCGGCGGATCCGCGAGCTGGTGCCCGAGGCGCGCGTCGCGACGGGGCACGGGCAGATGAGCGAGGAGGCGCTCGAGCACGTGATGGTCGGCTTCTGGGAGAAGGAGTTCGACGTGCTCGTCTGCACGACGATCGTCGAGTCCGGCCTCGACATCCCGAACGCCAACACGCTCATCGTCGACCGGGCCGACGCTTTCGGCCTGTCGCAGCTGCACCAGATCCGCGGGCGCGTCGGCCGCGGCCGGGAGCGGGCGTACGCGTACTTCACCTACCAGCCCGAGAAGCCGCTGACCGAGCTCGCGCACGACCGGCTCGCGACCATCGCGCAGAACACCGAGGTCGGCGCCGGCATGGCCGTCGCGATGAAGGACCTCGAGATCCGGGGCGCCGGCAACCTGCTCGGCGGCGAGCAGTCCGGGCACATCGCCAGCGTCGGCTTCGACCTCTACATGCGCTTGGTCGGGGAAGCCGTCGCCGACTTCAAGCGCGGTGGCGGCGCGGCGGACGAGCCCGAGGCTCCGGACACCCGGGTGGACCTGCCGGTCGATGCGCACCTCCCGCACGACTACATCCCCGGCGAGCGGCTGCGGCTCGAGGCCTACCGCCGGCTCGCAGCGGCGTACGACGACGCCGCCATCGAGGCCGTGCGCGCGGAGCTGGCCGACCGGTACGGACCGCTGCCCGACCCGGTGGAGCGGCTGCTGCTGGTGGCCCGGAACCGGGCC
>SCTD01000582.1 GCA_004299215.1 Frankiales bacterium
CTCCGAGCACGACGGCGTGGCCGGCTTCGTGCACGGCCACGCGCCGCCGCTCGTCCTCGCTCATCAGGTGCCCGCGCCTCTTCGGGCCGCCGACGACCCGCTGCACCGCCTCGCGCAGGTCGCCGTCGCCGACGGTCGTGCGGCCCTCACGGATGGCCAGCAGCGTCGCCTCGTTGACGACGTTGGCGAGGTCGGCTCCGGAGAACCCCGGCGTGCGACGGGCCAGCTCCTCGAGGTCGACGTCCGGCTCCAGCGGCCGGCTGCTGCCGTGCAGCGCGAGGATCTCGCGCCGCGCCTCGACGTCGGGCTTCTCGATCGTGACGTGCCGGTCGAAGCGACCGGGGCGCAGCAGAGCGGGGTCGAGGATGTCGGGCCGGTTCGTGGCGGCGATGACCACGATGCCGCTGGAGACGTCGAAACCGTCCATCTCCACGAGCATCTGGTTCAGGGTCTGCTCCCGCTCGTCGGTGCCCCCACCGCTCGCGCCCGACCCGCGGCGCCGGCCCGCGGCGTCGAGCTCGTCGATGAACAGGATCGCCGGGGAGGCAGCGCGCACGCGCGCGAACAGGTCTCGTACGCGCGCGGCGCCGACGCCGACGAGCGACTCGACGAACTCCGCACCGGCGGCGGAGAAGAACGGCACCCCGGCCTCACCCGCCACCGCCTTCGCCAGCAGCGTCTTGCCGCACCCGGGCGGTCCGAACAGCAGCACGCCCTTGGGCGGTGAGGCACCGAGCTCCCGGTAGCGGGCGGGGTCCTTCAGGTAGTCGACGACCTCACGCAGCTCGACGACCCCCTCCCCGACGCCGGCGACGTCGTCGAAGCCGAACGCGCTGCCGTCCCGCTCGCCGGTCGTGCTCCGGCTGAAGTCGGTGACCTCGCCGATGCCCGAGCTGCCGCCGCGGCTCCAGGTCAGCAGCAGCGCGAACAGGTTGGCCAGCACCATCAGCGGCAGGAGCACGGTGAGCAGCAGCCGTACGGTCGCCTTGCCCGACTGCGGGTCGACCGAGACGCTCGCGCCGGAGCCAGAGAGCTGCGTCAGCAGGGCGCCGGTCACGCTGTCGGACTTGGGGTAGGTGGCGGAGAAGGCGCCGCTGCCGCCGGGCGGCCGATCCCCTGACAGGTAGCGCCCGATCACCTGCGCGTCCTCGTCGCGCAGCTCGGCCGAGACGATCCGGCGCTGCTCGGCCAGCGCGCCGACCTCGTCGAGGCTCAGCGTGCGGCCGCTGGACTCCGGCGACAGGTACGCCAGGCCGGTGAGCAGCACGAGGGTCAGGACGACCAGACCGCCGAGCAGGGAGACCGTCGTACGACGGCCGGCAGTCGGGCGGCGGGACAGCCGCCTGCGGCGACGACGGCCGGCCAGCGAGGCAAGGGCGGCGAGCGGGGGCACGGGGATCTCCTCGGACGGGGGGCGGGTCACGGCACGCGCTGGTGCTGCGGCTGCCGCTGCCGGCGCACGCCCCAGGCGGTGCCGGCGGTGAGCAGCGCCGCGCCGGTGAGGCGCAGCGAGAACGCCAGGTCGGTGGCCGGCGCGCGCTCGGCGTCCGCGAGGACGGAGGCGAGCTGCACCTGCTGCTCCTCCTGGTCGCCGACGGCGGCCTGGGCGCCGGGCTGGCCGACGGCGGCCGTCACCGAGGAGCCCGCACCAGCCGCTGCCGGCGCCTGCGCACCTGCCGGGGCCGGAGCGGGGACGACCAGCAGCGGCGGCACGGGAGGCAGGGGAGGGGCACCGAGCGCGGGACGCGGGTCGGCGGCCGGCCCTCGTGTGAGGGACGGCGTGACGGGCAAGGCGGCGGCGGGCACCGCGCACCGCACCGTCAACCCGGTGCCGGCCGTGGCCTCGCCACGCACCGTCGCGGTGAGTGTCACCGGCAGCGTCCGGCCCGCCAGCTCCTCGGTGCAGCTGACCGGGACGGCGAAGCCGAGCTCCTGCCGGCGCGTCACGTCGACCGCCTGCACCGGTTGCAGCGGACGCGCAGCAGCGGCTGCGCCCGTGCCCCCGTCGTCGACCTGCAGATCCACCTCGGCCTCGTCCACCAGTGAGGTGAGGATGTCGACGATCGGCGTCGCCAGGTCGGGGTTGCCGCCCGACTCGGGGACGCTGCAGACCAGCGGCTCGCCCGCGGGCAGCTCACGTGTCCCGTCGCCGTCGCAGTCGACGCCACCCGGCGGGGCGAACGCCCCGGTCGCCGCCGAGAGCACCCGCATCTGCTGCTTGATCGCATCCAGGTCACGGGCGGCGTCGTGGACGTCGTCGACGTCAGCAGCCAGGCCGATGTGGCGGATCTGCCTGTCCACCAGGGCGTTCTGCGCTGTCAAGGGCGTCGGCCCGCTCTCGTCGAGCTGGAGCGGCTCGTCGGTGACGTGCACGACGAAGCGCAGGGCGTCGCGGCGGAAGTCGGCTTGCTGACCGGGCCGGACCGGACGACCCTGCAGCACGGGGGCGACTCCCGCGCCGGTCGCCATCTGGTGCAGCGCCGTGTAGTGCGTCTCATCGCCCCCGCCGGTGTCCATCGCGTAGAGCGTGCGGACGAGCTGCTCGTCGGGACGCGTCAGCTGGTGCAGCCGGCGGTAGCGCACGTCGGTGCTGCGGAAGTCGCCGAGTCCGACGCGCAGGTCGATCCGGCGGACGGCCAGCGCCTGCACGATCTGCGTCGTCCCGTCGGCGAGCCCGCGGATGTCGTCGCCCATGGAGCCCGAGGAGTCCAGCAGGAAGAACACATCCAGGGGGGTGGGCCGCGGTGGCAGGGCGAGGTCGTAGCGCAGCTGCGCGGTCTCTCCCACGGCGAGATCGACCGTTCCGTCGGCAGGGGTCAGCGCCGCCGGTAGCGACGGCAGCAGCGGCGGTACGTCGATGCGCGCCGGCGGGTCGGGCAGCACCACCTGGATGCTGCCGACGGCGTCGAGGTCGAGGCGGGCCAGTCCCTGCGGGCCGCCGACCCCGACTACTGGTTCCGCGGC
>SCTD01000583.1 GCA_004299215.1 Frankiales bacterium
TTCTGGCAGGCCGACCTCGACGAGGCCGTCCGGGACCTCGTCGCGATCGTCCGCGAGACCCGCCCGCAGGTGGTCGTCACCTACGACAGCAACGGCGGCTACGGGCACCCGGACCACATCCAGGCGCACCGGGTGACCGTGGCGGCGTTCGACGCCGCGGCCGACACCTCGTACTCCCCGGAGCTCGGTGAGCCCTGGCAGGCGAGCAAGCTCTACTTCGGCGCCGTCCCGCGCAGCGTGCTGCAGATGGGGATCGACCTGCTGCGCGAGGCGGGCGACAGCAGCGGGTTCTTCGGCGTCGAGAAGGCCGAGGACCTGCCGTTCGGGGTGCCGGACGAGGACGTGACGACCGAGATCGACGCGAGCGGGCACCTGGAGGCCAAGGTCGCGGCGATGCGGGCGCACAAGACGCAGATCGCGGTCGACGGGCCGTTCTTCGCGCTGTCGAACAACATCGGGCAGCGGGCCTTCGGCATCGAGCACTACACGCTGGGCCGCGGGGAGCGCGGGCCCGGCTCCGGGCCGCACGGCTGGGAGGACGACCTGTTCGCGGGGGTCTGACGGGGCGCCCGCACCCCCCGTTGCGTCATGCTCAGGGGAGCACCTGGCCGCGCCGGGAGCAGGACGCAAGAAGGGGCCCTCGTCACTCTGGGTGACGATCTGGATGGGCCGAACGGGTGATGTTCACTCTGCGTAGTGCGATCTTGGCCCTGAGTGGAGACACTCGGAGCCACCGGACGGGGGCCGCCCCGTCCTGACGCGTCATCACCTGGGGGATCCCGTGACCGACACCGCCGGCTCAGTCGCCAGCAAGCTCGACCAGCTGCTCGGAGCCGCCGGCGGGTCGGTGCTGTCGATGGCCGGCGCCGACGTGGGGGCCTCGCGGGAGGCGCAGCGGCGCCGCCGCTGGGTGAAGCTCACCCTGCTCGTGTGGTTCGTCGCCGGCGCGGTCGTCCTGCGGACGCTGACGATGGACGGCGGGAGCTTCATCCCGTTCCCGAGCATCGACCCGTTCCTGCTCGTCATCATCATCTTCTTCGGCCTGCTGATCGGGCTGATGTTCGGTCAGCAGCTCATGACGGCCCGGTCGCCGCACGTGATGTACCGACCGGAGCAGATCTCCACGACCCTCGACGACGTGGTCGGCATCGACACCGTCAAGGACGACGTCGTCCGCTCGCTGAACCTGTTCCTGGCGCACAAGACCTTCCGTGACGAGATGGGCGGAGCCCCGCGTCGCGGCCTGCTCTTCGAGGGCGCCCCGGGCACCGGCAAGACCCACCTGGCGCGGGCCATGGCCCGCGAGGCGGGGGTGCCGTTCCTGTTCGTGAGCGCGACCAGCTTCCAGTCGATGTGGTACGGCGCGACGGCCAAGAAGATCCGCTCCTACTTCAAGGCGCTGCGCAAGGCGGCCCGCAAGGAGGGCGGCGCCATCGGCTTCATCGAGGAGATCGACGCCATCGCGATGACCCGTGGTGGCGTGTCGACCGGCATGACGGCGGCCTTCTCGCCGCTCGTCGCCGGGTGCCACGGCACCGCGTCGCTGCCCGCGTCGTACGCCGCCGTCGCCACGTCCCCGGCGACCGTGACGAACGCGTTCGTCAGCGAGGGCACCGGCGGCGTCGTCAACGAGCTGCTCGTGCAGATGCAGTCCTTCGACGACCCGACCGGCTGGGACCGGGCGCGCGGCTGGTTCATCGACCGGATCAACCTGTTCCGCGCGCCGGACAAGCAGCTGAAGCGGCCGGACATCGTCCCGACCAACATCCTGCTGATCGCCGCGACCAACCGCGCCGACGGGCTCGACCCGGCGCTGCTGCGCCCCGGCCGCTTCGACCGCCGGGTGACCTTCGAGCTGCCGGCCAAGACCGGCCGGCGCACGCTGATCGACCACTTCCTGCTCTCCAAGGCGCACACCGAGGAGATGGCCGACCCCGAGCTGCGCGACGCGCTCGCCGCGGTCACGCAGAACTACACCCCGGTGATGATCGAGCACCTGCTCGACGAGGCGCTGGTCAACGCGGTGCGCCGCGGCGAGACCGCGCTGACCTGGAAGGACGTCGAGAAGGCCCGCCTGGTCGAGGAGATCGGGATGGGCCAGCCGGTCGGCTACACCGACCACGAGCGCCGGCTCATCGCCACCCACGAGGCCGGCCACGCGACGCTCGCCTGGCTGACCGCCCCGCAGCGCCGGCTCGAGGTGCTGACGATCGTCAAGCGGCGCAGCGCCCTCGGGCTGCTCGCGCACGGCGACCGCGAGGACGTCTTCACCCGCTCCCGCGAGGAGATGAAGGCGCTCATCCAGATCGCCATGGGCGGGCAGTGCGCCGAGGAGATCTTCTTCGGCGACGTGTCCACCGGCCCCGGCGGCGACCTGCTCTACGCCACCAACTGCGCGGCCGAGATGGTCGGGGCGCACGGCATGGACGAGAGCCTGCTCTCCTACGCCGCGATCCAGAACAGCTCCTTCAGCGACACCAACATCGTCGGCCGGGTGCTCGCCGACGACCGCGGCCGCGATGCCGTCGAGGCGCTGCTGCAGAAGCAGAAGGCGGTCGCCAGGCAGCTGCTCTCGGAGAACCGGCACCTGGTCGAGGCGCTCCGGGACGCGCTGCTCGAGCGCGAGGAGCTCATCGGGCACGAGATCACCGACGTGCTCGAGGCGGCGGCTGCTGCTCCGCGGACGATCGACCTCACGGAGGCGGAGGCCCCCGCCCGCGAGCTCGACGCCTGGCGCCGCCCGCTCAGCTGAGCCGAGCGGGCTCGTCGGGCAGGCAGGCGGGCCGCGTCTGGCAGGCTGACCGGGTGTCCGACGAGCCCGCTCCGCTCGGGCCGCGGGCGACGGCGGCGGCGTACGGCCTGGTGCTCCTGCTCGCGCTGCTGCTCGCGGTGTGGGGCGCCTTCCTGGTGCCGCTGCGGTGGGGGACCGTCGTGCTGCCCGCCTCCTGGGCGGTGGCCGCCGCGAGCAACCTCGCGCTCGGCCGGGCCGGCGCGCGGCTGCTCGGCCGCCCCGGCGCGATCGGCCCCGGCGTGGTGTGGGTCGTCGTCGCGCTCACCTTCGGCAGCCGGCGCTCCGAGGGCGACCTGGTCATCCCCGGGACCACCCCCGGGCTGGTCTTCCTGCTGGTCGGCGCGGTCGCGAGCGCCGTGGCGTACGCGCTGGCGCCACCCTCCCGGGGCTGACCGGTCAACCCGGGCCCGGTTCCCGCCGATGCGCCTGAGGTGGACAGCACCGAGCTCGTCATCGTCCGGCTGGGCGGGTGCCGCTACGCGCTGCCCATGGGCTCGGTGGCCGAGGTGGGCCGCCCGCCGGGGCTGACCCGCGTCCCGGGCCTGCCTGCCTGGGTCGCCGGCGTCGCCAACTGGCGCGGCCGGGTGCTGGCCGTGCTCGACCTGCGCTCGCTGCTCGCCGCCGAGGTCGGACCGCTCGACCGGCGCGGCCGGCTGGTGGTGCTCTCCCACGGCGGCGTGCGCGTCGGGCTGCTCGTCGAGGCCGTCGCGGGCGGCGCCCGGCTCGACCCGGAGGCGGTCGAGCCGGCCCTCGCGCACCTGCCGGCCAGCACCGGCAGCCTGCTCGCCGGTCAGGTGACCGACGACGAGGGGCCGTACGGCGTGCTCGACCTCGACGCGGTCCTGGCGCTCGCCGACCAGCTGCCGCGAGCGCGCAGGGCCTCCTGACGGGCTGTCCTCGTTCGAGCGGCCCGCCGCTACAGGCCGGGGCCCGAACGGCCGACGAAGCCTGCAACGACCTGCTGAAGGGGCACCTCCCGTGGACTTCTCCATCCGGCTCGCCCGAGCCGCGGCGATCATGACCTGGCTGAGCCTCGTCGTGGGCGTCGCCGCCGCGACCCTGATGCACCAGCTCGGCACGCCCGAGGGCGTGACGATCCACATCTACGCGATGTACCTCTGGACCGTCTTCGGCGTGCTCGTCACCGGCTTCCTCACCGTCCTGCCGAAGCTCGCGATGTCCTCGCACTTCGTGCTGAAGAACATCACGATGGTCCGCGCGCTGCTGTGCATCTCGATCCACGTCTGGGTGACCGCGATGGTCGCCGTCAGCGGGGGCATCCGCGGGCCGTTCTGGATCTGCTACTTCGGCGTCGTCCTGTTCGCCGCGGTGTCCATGAACGCCTGGCAGGCGTCGCTGTTCGGCCTGTCCGCCTCGGTCGGCCTGGTGGTCGCGACCGGCATGGCGCAGACCCTCGACCGCGAGGCGGTCGGGCCGCTGCTGCTCGTCGGCGCGACCTTCCCGATCGTGTCGTGGTTCAACAGCTCGCTGTCGGCCGCCGTCTGGGAGCTGCGCCGCAAGGCCCGCGAGGAGCGCAAGGCCCTCGAGGAGCGGGTCGCCGAGCTGTCGGCCTACCTCGAGCGCGCGGCCCAGGGCGACCTGGCCGCCGAGGTCGACGTCGAGCACGAGACCGCCCAGCTCAAGGGCCTGTCGACCGCCTTCAACCACACCATCGCCAACCTGCGCGACCTGGTCGGTCAGATCCGCAGCGGCGGCGAGCAGATCGGCGCCTCCGCCGGCGAGCTGCTGGCCACCGCCGAGGAGCACGCCGCCTCCGCCACGCAGCAGTCCTCCGCCGTCTCCGAGACCACCTCCACGATCGAGGAGCTGGCCGCGACGGCCGCCCAGATCGCCGAGACCTCCGAGGCCGTCGCCCGCTACGCGGCCGAGACGCTCCGCTACGCCGAGCAGGGCCGGGCCGCGGTCTCGGCCTCCGTCGAGTCGATGGACACCATCGCCGACCGGGTCGACTCGATCGCCACCCGCGCGCTGTCGCTCGGCGAGAAGAGCCACGAGATCGGTCGCATCCTCGACGTGATCGACGACCTGGCCGACCAGACCAACCTGCTCGCCCTCAACGCCGCCATCGAGGCCGCCCGCGCCGGTGAGCACGGCCGCGGCTTCGCCGTCGTCGCCTCCGAGGTGCGCAAGCTGGCCGAGCGCTCGCAGGAGTCGGCCGGGCAGATCCAGGCGATCGTCGGCGAGATCCAGGCCGAGACGAACTCCACGATCATCGCGTCGGAGGAGGGGGCCAAGGAGGTCCGCGCCGGCACCCAGCTCGCCCGCGGCGTCGTCGAGGCGCTCGAGCGGATCAGCGGCATGGTCGACGAGACCACCACGGCCGCCAAGGAGATCTCGATCGCGACGCAGCAGCAGCGGTCGGCCTCCGACCAGGTCGTCGCCGCGATGACGCAGGTCTCCGACGTCTCCCGGCAGTACGCCGTCGGCTCCCGCCAGGCCGCTGCCGCCGCCGCCCAGCTCAACGTGCTGGCCGCCGAGCTGCGCAGCTCCATCGCCC
>SCTD01000584.1 GCA_004299215.1 Frankiales bacterium
GAAGAGGCCGCCGAAGAAGCCCGGCTTGCCGAGGAAGCACGTCTCGCCGAGGAAGCCCGCCTGGCCGAGGAAGCCGAGGCCGCCGAACAGGCACGCCTCGCCGAAGAGGCCCGGCTCGCCGAGGAAGCCCGCCTGGCCGAGGAGGCCGAGGCCGAAGAGCAGGCCCGGCTCGCCGAGGAAGCCCGCCTGGCCGAAGAGGCCGAGGCCGAAGAGCAGGCTCGCCTCGCCGAGGAAGCACGCCTGGCCGAGGAGTCCCGGCTCGCCGAGGAGCAGGCTGCTGCGGAGCTCGCCGCCTTCGCGGCCGAGCTCGAGGAGTACCCGTCGCCGGCAACCCCGTCGTACGGCGACGGCTATGACGACAACCCGGCCGCGGCGTTCGCCGAGCTCAGCGCTGTCCAGGCGACGACCGCGCAGGCGGTCGCCGTCCAGCCGGACCCGGCCCCCCAGCCGGCGCCCGCGTTCGAGCAGGACGACGAGCCGATGCCGCTCTACCGGCCCGCCGACACCGACACCGCCGCCCTGCTGCGCGAGCTGAGCTCGCTCGGCCTGGACGACGACCCGCCCCCGGCGGTCCCCAGCCGGCCCGCGCGACCGACGCCGCCGCGACCCGTCTCGGCGCCGTCGAAGAAGAAGAAGGGCCTGTTCGGCCGCGGCTGATCCCCCTCCTGATGGGATCGACGCCACCCGATCCGGGAGCGCGACCAGCGCCCGAGCGCTCCCGGATGGTGTGGTCACGGGGAGCGCTCCCAGCGGCGCGCAGGCGACCACCCGGTCCGGGAGAGCGGGCCGGGGCCGAGCGCTCCCGGATCAGGTGGCGCGCCGGCCCGCCCGACCAGCACTCGCACCCTCGCCGGCTGTGGTGCGATGAGCGCGTGCTCCGACGGCCCCTCGCGCTGGCGAGCGCGACGCTCGCCACCGCCGTCGTCGCCACCACGCTCGCCGGCACCGCCCTTCCCCTCCCTTCCGCGCAGGCCCAGCCGGCCCTCGTCGTGCTCACCCTGCGCAGCGCTGCCCCGCACGCTTTGGCGCAGCAGGGCACGCGGCCTCCGGACAGCGCCGGCGAGCGCACCGAGCGCGCCGCCGCCGTGGCGCCGCGCAGCCGGCGCGCCGTCGAGCGGTGGCTCGCCGACCACGGGTTCACCGTGGAGTCCGCCACCGGCTGGACCGTCACCGCGCGCGGCCCCGTCCACCGCCTCACCCGACGGCTCCCGCGGGAGCTGCGCGCCGCCGTCGTCTCCGCGGTCCCCCAGGCCCCCGCCCGCCAGCGCCCGCACGCGGTCCCGACCGGCTGGTCGCCCGAGCAGCTCCAACTCGCCTACGCCACGACGAGCGACGGCCGGGGCACCACCATCGCCACGATCCAGTTCTCGGGGTGGCAGCAGAGCGACGCGCAGGTCTTCGCCCGGGCCGCGGGCATCGACCTGCAGCCCGGGCAGATCGCGACGATCCCGGTCGCCGGCGCCCGGGCCGACGTCCCCGACGGGAGCGGCGGCGACTTCGAGGTCGCGTTCGACGTCCAGGCCGCGCTGGGAGCGGCACCGGCGGCCAGGCAGCGCGTCTACGTCGCTCCCAACTCGATGACCGGAGCGGTCGCCGTCTACGACGCCGTCGCCACCGACGCCGAGCAGCTCGGCCTGACCGCCGTCAGCATCTCCTGGGGGGCGTGCGAGCAGTCGACCTCGCCGCAGCTCGTGCAGTCCCTCGAGCAGAGCCTGGCGCGGATGGTCGCCGCCGGCACCACGGTCTTCGCGGCGTCGGGCGACGCGGGGGCGTACGGCTGCGGCGCACCGGGCGACCCCGACCCCCGGCTCGCGGTGGACTACCCAGCCTCCAGCCCGTCGGTCGTCGCGGTCGGCGGGACCACGCTCCGCCGCGAGAACGGCGGCTGGGTCGAGACCGCCTGGTCCGACGCGAGTACCGGCACCGGCACCGGCGGCGGCCTCTCCACGCTCTTCGCCCGACCGGTGTGGCAGCAGGGGGCCGGACCGCGCGCCGTACCGGACCTGTCCGCCGTCGCTGATCCGCGGACCGGCATCGGCGTCTTCGGCCCGGACGCCGACGGGCGCCGGCGCTGGCTCGTCGCCGGCGGGACCAGTGGCGCCGCACCGCTGCTGGCCGGAGGCCTGACCAGCACGATCTCCGGGCTGGGACGCACCCTCGGCTTCGGCCGGCTGCACGTCCCGCTCTACGCCGCCGCCCGTGACGGCGTCGGCCTGCGGGACGTCGTCGCCGGCGACAACCTCCGTCACCTGGCGGGACCGGGCCACGACCTCGCCACCGGGCTCGGCAGCCCGGACTGGACCGCCCTGGGCCCCCGGCTGCTGCAGCCGCACGTCCTCACGCCCGCCGCAACTGCGGCCTCCCGCGTGCCGGTCACGGCGTACGCCCCTGCGTCGCGGACCGCCCGCTACGGCCTGGGCGAGACGGTCGAGCAGGCCTGCGGTCAGCAGCAGGGCAGCCCGCCGACCGCGCTGGAGCTGCCCGGCGCCGACCGCGCGACCGCAGTCGTGCTGGCGGTGATCGAGGCCGACGGGTGCCGCACGACGAGCGCTCCGCTGGTGCTCGACCGGACCGCACCGACCGCCTCGGCGCGGCTCGCGACCACGTCCCGCCCGGGCGTGCTCGCGCTGTCGTGGACCGGCAGCGACGCGGGCAGCGGCGTCGTGCAGGTCGCCTGGAGCCTGCGGCGCTCCGACACCGGCGAGGTCGTGACGAGCGGCACCGCGACCCGGAGCGGCAGCGCGCTGCGGTCGGTGCCGAGCGGGCCGTCGTACGTCCTCGAGGTCGTGGCGACCGACGCGGTCGGGTGGCGCGGCCCCATCGCGACCAGCGCCGTCGCCACCCCCTAGCTCAGGGACCAAAGCCTCTGGCACGGCGTCACGCGTGCTGCTGCCATGGCTGGATCGGACCGGCCAGCCAGGAGGAAGCCATGCGCGCAGTCGTCTACCACGGTCCCCACCAGAAGGCGTGGGAGGAGGTCCCGGACCCGGCCCTGCAGGAGGACACCGACGCGATCGTCCGCGTCGACGCCGTCACGATCTGCGGCACGGACCTGCACATCCTCAAGGGGGACGTGCCCACGGTCACCGACGGGCGCATCCTCGGCCACGAGGCGGTCGGCACGGTCATGTCGGTCGGCAGCGGCGTCAGGAACGTGCGCGCCGGAGACCGCGTCCTGATCTCCTGCATCACCGCCTGCGGCCGGTGCCGCTTCTGCCGGCAGGCCAGCTACGGGCAGTGCCTCGGCGGCGGCGGATGGATCCTCGGGCACACGACGGACGGGACGCAGGCCGAGATGGTGCGCGTGCCGTTCGCCGACACCTCGACCTACCTCGCTCCCGACGGCGTCTCCGACGAGGAGCTGCTGATGCTCGCGGACATCCTCCCGACGGGGTACGAGGTCGGCGTCCTCAACGGCACCGTGCGACCGGGCGACGTCGTCGCCGTCGTGGGCGCCGGGCCCATCGGGCTGGCGGCGATCCTCGGGGCCAGGCTGTTCTCCCCCAGCCACGTGGTCGCCATCGACA
>SCTD01000585.1 GCA_004299215.1 Frankiales bacterium
ATCCGGCGGAGCGCCCCGGTGTAGCGGAAGCAGCGGCAGTCCGCGAAGTACGCCATCGGCCGGTAGGACGCGACGCCGTCGCGACGACCCCCGGGGAACGCGGTGGGATGGGTGACGGCGGAGGGGAAGCCGTTGCCCGCGGCCAGCGTGGCGCCGAGCAGCGACTCCCGGCTGGACAGCGCCCCCGGCCGCTCCGCCGCGCGGTCGAGCAGGAACAACCCGTCGCACGCGAGCATCCCCGACAGGGCCTGGGTCCCGCTGCTGAAGCTGCGCCCCCGCTCCTCGAGCGCGGTCAGGCAGAGCTGCGCCTCGGGGCGGTCGGCGTACCCGCTGGTGAGGTCGGCGGCCGGCGCCCAGCCGAGCGCGAGCGCGCCGTCCAGCTGGCTGCCGGGCACGAGGCCGGTCAGCGCGGCGGGGTACTGCTGCGTGGACAGCAGGTAGGTCGGCTCGTAGCCCTGCGAGCTCGCGGCCTGCATGAGCAGTGCCGGCTCGAAGGCGTTGCGCGAGAGGAAGAGGACCTCGGTCACGCCGGCGGAGCGGAACTGCAGCACCGCAGCCGACGCGTCGCCGGACGCCCCGCTGTAGTCGCCGGTGTCCGAGTCGCGCACGGTCTGGGTGACGACCGTGAGCCCGCGCCGGGTGAGCGCGGCCTGCAGCTGCGCGGCGCTGCGCCGGTAGGGGGGCGAGTCGACGACGAAGATGCCCGCAGAGGTCCCGGGCTTCAGCCGCCCGAGGCCCGAGTAGCCGTCGACGAGCGTCGCCGCGAGGCGGTCCAGCAGCGGCGTCGCCCACGCGACCACCGTCTGCGTCTGCTGCGACGCGGTCCGGTCGACGCCGTAGTTGGTCCCGAGCAGAGCGGGAACCCCCTGCTGCGACAGGCAGCTGTGCGCCGGGGCGTAGTAGTAGCCGGACAGCACCATCGCGACGGTGCTGTCCTCGGTGAACCGCGCGCAGGCGGCCTGGCCCTGCACGGACGGCGGGTCGGTGAGGTTGATCAGGTGGAAGAGCAGCGTCACCTTCCGCCCGCCGATGCCGCCGCGGGCGTTGACCTCGTCGGCGGCGGCCCTCCAGTTCGCGGGGTCGTTGCCGACGGCGGCGGAGCCGAAGCCGGCGCTCTCCAGCGACTCGTCGGCGCCGGGGTCGGTGGCGATGACGCCGACTGTGATGGTGGTACGCGTGACGCCCGGGAGCGTCGTCGTCGCCGTCGTGGCGGGCGCGACGGACGCGCCGCCGGCGGCCGCCGCCGCCGCGGCCGGACCGGCCTCGACGCGCGCCTGCGTCGGCTCGGCTGCGGACGCGACGGCACCCGGGCTCTCCGGTGCGGCTCCGACCTCGGCCACCGGTGGCGCGGCGCCGAGCCCGTCGTCGACGGCCGTCCGGGGTGCCGCACCCGTCAGCGTGGTCGAGCTCGGCACGGTGCTGCCGCACGCCGTCGTCAGCGCCAGCAGCCCGGCGATGGCCGCGAGCCGCGCGCGCATCAGCGCGCCACCCGGGCGGCCTCGACGACCTCGAGGATCGCGTCGCGCACCGGGTCCGGGCACTCCTGCGGGATGAGGTGCCCAGCCTGCTCGACGATGACCACGCGCCCCTGCGGGGCAGCGGCCATCAGCTCGCCGGCCGTGCGGTTCATCAGCGGCCTGATCGTCGCCATCCCGCGGTCGATCCGCCCGCCCTGCAGGCAGATCGTCGGCACCGGCGGCGTGCCGGCGTCCTGGAGACGCCGCATCGTCGGGAGCGAGGACAGGATGTGCCGCGCCTCCCGACGTGCCGTACGCATCGCCTGCGCGCACGCGTAGTCGCGCATCATGATCACCAGGTCGGCGTCGGCGATCTGGTCGGAAGCGCCGTGCGGCAGCGAGACCTTCTTGATCAGCCCCTTGCCGCCGACCCGTGCGAGCAGGCCCATCACGAGGAAGGAGACCGCCACCGCCTTCGCACTCCGCTCGGGCATCGACTCGACCAGCGTCGCGTCGACGAAGACCAGCCCGGCGACCCGCTCGGGGTGCCGGTCGGCCAGCAGGCGCAGGATCGGACCACCCCAGCTGTGTCCGACGAGCACGACCGGGGCCGTCTCCCCGAGCGCGTCGAGCAGCGCGACGAGGTCGTCGACGATGCGGTCGAGGGTCCGGTCCGCCGGGTCGGGGTCGCTGCCGCCGTAGCCGGCCCGGTCGTACGACAGGGTGCGCGCGTGCTCGGCGACCTCCCGCTGGGTGTGGACCCAGCTGCCGGCCGGGGCGCTCATCCCGGCCTCGAAGACGACCAGCGGTCCAGCACCGCCCCCGGCCACCACGGTCCGGATCCGGCGGTCGTCGGGAAGCCGGACGATCCGCTCGGTCAGTCTGGCGCCGGGGTCGCTCATCGCACGGCCCGCCCGATCGACAGCAGCCGGTGCGCGGCGGCGGCCAGCCCGTCGAGGTAGTCCGGCGTGAGCGGCTGGCGGCCGATCAGCCGGCGGTGCATCAGCGGACCCTCCATCAGGTCGCCGGCCAGGGACAGGTCGGGCAGCTCGGCGAGCTCACCGCGCTCGACGGCGCGCTCGAGGGCCGCGCTCATGACCTGGCCGCGCCGCTCCCCGAGGAGCCGGAAGGCGAGCTCGGCGTCGGGGTCGTCGCGCAGGTCACCGAGGAAGCCGACGAGCCCGTCGATCCACGACGAGCTCCACGACGCCGCGAGATCGTCGAGGTAGCGCCGGAGGTCACTGTCGAGAGCGCCGGTGTCGACGGGTGACACCGGCGGCAGGTGCACGGCGAGCACGTCGGCCACCAGCTGCGCCTTGCTCGCCCAGCGCCGGTAGACGTCCGTGCGGTGGGCCTGCGCGCGGGCCGCGACCTTGGTCAGCGACAGCGCGTCGTACCCGTCGGTCGTCAGCAGCGACCAGGCTGCCGCCAGCAGCCGGGTGTCGAGCTCGGGGTCGCGCGGTCGGCCGGGCACCGGTCCTCACTTTCGCTACATGTTGTAGCGGAAGGTAGACCGCGCGGACGCGAGGCGCAACCCCTCAGCGTCCGCGGACCTCCCGGTCTCCGGGGTCGCGCGCCGGGTCGTTGGCGGGCAGCGCGTCAGCGGCCCAGTCCATCCGCTTCCACTCCGGCACCGGCGTCGGCACGCCCACGTGCGGGACGAAGCGGGAGCGCTCGACCAGCTGGTAGCGGTGGATGTAGCGCGGGCAGTTCGGGTAGACCGCGCGCGCCCGGACCCGCACGACCAGCTGCGCCTCCGGGTAGTCCGCGAGCAGCGGGTCCTCGGCGTCGATGCTGGCCGTTCCGTCCAGGCGCATCCGGTTGCCGCGCTCGAGGTCGAGAAAGAGCAGCCCGACCTCGGGGTTGACCAGCGCGTTCCCGAGCGAGAGGTACATGCCGTTGCCGTCGTAGTTGGGGAACGCGATCGTGTGCTCGTCGAGGACGCGGACGAAGCCGGGGTCGCCGCCCTTGTAGGAGCACGTCGGTCGGCCCTGCTCGTCGGCCGTGGCGAGGAAGAACATGTCGCGCGCCTCGATGAACGCGCGGTCGGAGTCGCTGATCGTGTCGCTGACGAGCAGCGTGTCGATGCGGTCGGCGATGGCCGTGGTGTCGAACTGCTCCTGCAGGCTGCGGCTGCCGGTGTGGAAACCCTGCGGCATGACGACCCCCTTCGAGCGGTGGTGCGCACGGTACGCCGGGGTGGCGTTTGCGCGACGGCTTCCCGACCCTGGAGACGGCCACCCAGCGGCTGTCGACCCGTACGCCGGTATTCGACTACCTGTGTGCGCAGAGTCGCGATTGTGCTGCCCAGCAGGGCGTCTCGAGGTCTTGTCGCGGCCTGCCCACGGGAGCAGTCTGGGACTCGCGTGACGCCCCAGGGCGAGGCGCACGCGGAGGGGGTGGCGCCGTGTACATGCGAGTGACGACGGTCCATGGGGACCCGAGCAGGATCGACGACGTGGTGGCGCTGGTGCGGGACCGCGCCAAGCCCGTCGTCGACAGGAGCGAGGACGGGCGCGGGATGTCGGTCTTCGTCGATCGCGAGAAGGGACGCGTCGTGGCGACGTCGGCCTGGGCGACGGAGCAGGCCCGCGCAGCCAGCAACAAGGACCTGGCACCGCTGCGTGACGAGGCGGCGCGGCTGATGTCCGGCACCGTGCGGACGGCGGAGTACGAGATCGCGCTCACCGAGCAGGTCGTCCCGCCGGGACCGGGGTGCTGGCTGCGCGCGACGACGCTGACCGCGGAGCCGGCCAGGATCCGGGACGCCGTCGCCGCCTTCCAGACCACCGTCATCCCGGCGCTTCGTGGCGTGCCGGGCTTCTGCGGCGCGATGCTCCTGGTCGACCAGGCGGCCGGCACGGGGATCGGTTCCACGATCTGGATCAGCCGCGAGGCGCTCGGGGCCAGCCGCGACATCGCGGGCGGCCTGCGCGGCGACGTCGCAGCGCAGACCGGCGGTCAGGTCGCCGGCGTCGCGGAGTACGAGGTGGTGCTGGCAGCGACCAAGCCGCCCAGACACGAGCACCTGTTCCGGCGGGCGTACGAGATCATGAGCACCGGGAACCTGGCCGACCTGGACGAGGTCATCGCCGACGACCTCGTCGAGCACGCGCCGATCCCGCCGGACTTCCCGCCCGGCCGCGAGGGCGTGAAGGCCTTCATGGCGGAGTACCGGACGGCCTTCCCCGACCTGAGGATGACCATCGAGAAGTACCTCGAGCAGGGTGACCTCGCGTGCGCGGTGGCCCGCGTGACGGGCACCAACACCGGGTCGTTGATGGGAAATCCCCCGACCGGCAAGCCCATGGACGTCACCATGGTGGACATCGTCCGGGTGGTGGACGGCAAGGCGGCCGAGCACTGGGGTGCCGGCGACGACCTGGGCATGCTGACGCAGCTCGGCCTCGCGGGCTCCGCGCCGGGCATCCCTGCTCCCAGGACCATCGAGCTGGGGTCGAAGGTCGACGCCTGACGGCCCGCGGCCGGCTTGCCTGGCGTGATCGTCACGCGGCTCGCGGCAGGCGACGTCGGCTGACTCTGGGAGGTCAGCCCAGGCTCAGCACCAGCCGGAGCCCTTCGTCGACGCGCCTGATCGTCCTGGCGCCCACCACGCCCACCGGCTCCTCCAGGTCGGCTCGGTCCAGCGTGAGCAGCTGGCTGACGTTGACCGTGCAGTCCCGGTCCAGACCGGCGGTCCCCGCGACGAGCGGCACATTGCCCGGAGCTGCCGCGGCTTGGGGACTGGTCGTGACCGCGGCGACGATCACCGTCCAGATGCGACTGCGGTTGAACCGGTCACTGGAGACGACCAGCACCGGGCGGCGATACCCAGGAGCACTTCCGCGCGGCTCCCCGAGGTCGGCCCAGCAGATGGCGCCGCGCGCGTGGGTCACCACTCCCATTGCCCGCTGTCGACGAGTCGCCGGCCGGCAGCCGCGCCCGGCACCCTCGACGTCGCGACCGCAGCATCGGCGTGCAGCTCATCCAGCGCGGCGGTCACCTCGTCCGTCCCGTCCGTGGCGTCGAGATATGCCTCCAGGGCAGCGGCATAGAGGGCACTGCGGGTACGACCGAGCCGCTGCGCCGCGCGTTCAGCACGGTGGTACAGCGCATCCGGCAGGCTGATCGCAGTCTTCACTGATTGAGTATAACCGGTAGGAACAACCACGGTCACCCGGCTCGTCGCAGGTCCTCCGCCATCGCTGCGGCAAAGCGCTCGTGACGTGCAGAGATGTATGCCGACCGCTCGACCCGCTCCTCGTCCTCACCTAGGTACCCCCACTCGTCGACGCCCTCTCGCGGCGGGACGAGTGTCCGACGGCGGACGACGTTGTCCTTGACGGCGAGGGCGAACAGCTCGGAGGTCTCGCGCCGCTCCCCCACGATCATTCCGCTCAGCACGTGGTCGAAGGTCAGGCCCAGCGCCCGCGCCTCAGGGTCCGCCGCGAGTGCTGCGCCAGGCCGCAGGAACGTGTCGATGAGGTACCGCAGCCACTGATCGGGTGCATACGGCTTCTCCTGCTTGTTCCAGTACAGGCAGCAGCCCTCGTCGCAGCAGGTCCAGGGGCACCACAGGCCGGGCATGCCGCGGGCGACCCGGTTGTAGGCCTCGACATCGCCCACCCGATCGTTGTCAGCCGGGTGCAGGGCGACGTCCAGCGCGGCCCGGTCGCCGCAGTGCCGTGTGTGGTTGAAGCTCTTCACGAAGTCGACCTCTGCTGGTGACAGCGCCGGCTCGATGCGCAGGCTGCCGAGGTAATCAGTGTGCAGGCCCATGGGGGCTCCTCTCGTCGAGCACAGGCAACACCGCTAGGACCGTCAGCGCGTTGTCCACGACTTGTCTGTGGACGAGTCGCGACCGGGTGCCGCGGACGCACGATGCCGACATGAGAGAAGACGAGATGTTCCCGTCGGAGATCCGCCGGCCCGACCGGCTGCTGCACCAGGTGCGGGAGCGGATCCCGTTCGATCGACCCAGGACGCTGCTGGCGCGCGTCGAGGGGTCGTACGACCAGCAGCGCCTGGTCGACTGCGCCGTCCTATGGGACGAGCCGGCTCAGGACGAGCTCGAGCGCACGGACCGTACAGAGCAGGCGATGCAGCGGCTGGGTTTCGGCCTCACCGGCCGCCGATATCCGGACTGGCCGATCGTGGTCCCGATTGTGGTCCGGCCGGGCTCCGCCTGGTGGTCGTGGGACGAGCGGGAGGTATGGCTCGGACTGCGCTACGGCTCCAACCTGTGCGACGCGCTGCAGGCCGACGTCCTCACGGTGACCGCCCGCGGATGGATGTCACACATGGACGAGCTGCACGGCGCCGAGCCGAAGGCCGTCTGGGCGGGACTGCCCAAGGCGGCGTGGTGATCGGCCGCTGGGACCGCGACGGGTGGAACCAGGATCTGGAGTCGTGGGAGGAGGTCGCCGATCTCCTGCGTGCCGAGTGGGACCGGGTGAGCTGCCCGTCTCTGGGGCTGTCCCTTGAGCGAGCCGACGGACTGGCGGCCTTCGACCTCCGCGGCCTGTGGCGTGCGCGGCACCGACGCGGCCTGCACCGGCTCGGCTTCCGCAAGCTGGCCCACCCGCGCGTCGAGGTCTGGCTGTGGGACGTGGAGCCACAGCTTCGCGCCACAGACCTCAGCGCCTTCGCGACGACGTTCAAGGCGGTCCACGGCACCGAGCGGTACGCAGCGGGACTCCGGTGGCTGCGCACCTCGCTCGCGCGGGACCACCTCGTCCGGGAGCAGGCGCTGCGCGTGCTGCGCGAGGTCTTCCGCTGCGAACCGGACCAGCTCGGGATCCTGCTCGTCGAGGAGGACGACGGGTGGGACCACGAGCAAGATGACGTCTGGCCGGTTCTCGGAGGGTGATGCTGCCGACCTCAGACCGCGATGACGCCGACCAGTTCGCCGGCTCCGCGCTCGCCGGCGCTGCGCGTGTACAGCCGAGCCGAGAATGGTCCTCCCGCTGTCGGTCAGCGCGACGAGACCAGCGCCGCGCGCGCGAGGGCGCGCCCGACCGGCGTGACCGCGTCATCCTCCCGCCAGTCGTTCTCTGTCCAAGCGCCGGCCACGTAGAGCACGTCCAGGGCGTCGCCGGCAGCGTGCCCTGGTGCGTACGGGTCCACGGGTCCGCCACCGCGTGCGCCCCAGCCGGCGGCGGTCAGCAGGTCGGCGACCGGCCGCCGATGGCTCCGCCCGGCGGCGACGGCGACCAGCACCAGCGGGATGCACGTACGCGCGAATGCGTCCCTGGGTCGACCGTTCAGCCGCTCGGCCAGGTGCAGGAACAGTCCGTGGGGATCGTCGCGCAGGGCGGCGCCCGCCTTCGTCACCAGCAGCTGGCCCCGGGAGACCCGCAGCAGGCCGGTGCGCTGCGCCGAGGCGCGCAGCCGGCTGACGTGCGGTGTCAGGTCCTCGCGGTTGCGCTTGCCGATCCAGCGGTCCTCCGGCCACAGCGCGTCCATCGCCTCGGTGACGAGAGCGGGCGGCAGGAAGCCGGCGGAGGTGAGCCTGACACCCGCACCCACACGGGCCAGCAACCAGCGATACCTCGCCGTCGCCGTCTCTGCGATGTCGTCGTCCACGACCGACTCCGTGTCGAGCCCGGCAGCGGCGAGCAGCTCGAGCAGCAGCGCCTCGTGCGGCGTGCCGTAGAGGTGCTGCTGCAGGGTGCGCAGCTCCGGCGACATCGACCGGGTGGCGCTCCACACGGCGAGGGCTGCCTGCCCCTCGGCCAGGTCGTACGGCGGCGCCTGACCGGCGTCCCAGTCCCAGATGCCGCCGCTGTCCTCCGGCGGCGCGGCCCCGTGCCCGGCCAGCAGCCGTACGTCCTCGACCGCCGGTCCGACCTGCTCGACGACCAGCCGGTGGTGCCAGTTGTCGCCGTAGTCGTAGACGTAGGTCAGGACGTCGCCCGGCGCGGCGAGCACCTCGTCCAGCCGCACGTCGCCCTCCGGGACGCCGTCGTCCTCGCCCTCCTCGACGTCGTAGGGGCACAGGTACTTCTCACCGTCGCCCCAAGCGTCGTCGTCCAGCACGAAGCGGTGCAGGTGGCTGTCGGTCCAGTCGAAGACCGCCTGCAGGACGCCGTGCAGCTGGTCCAGCCGCAGCGTCGACGGCAGCTCGAGCCGCCGCCACACCGGCGGCTTCGCGTCGACCAGGTCGACGCGGACGGTGACGCC
>SCTD01000586.1 GCA_004299215.1 Frankiales bacterium
CCCCCGCGAAGCAGGCCCCCGCGGCGAAGGCGCCCGGGAAGAGGGCCGCGGCCCGTGACCTGACCAGCGCGGCAAAGGCGGCGGCGTCGGTCGCCAAGGCGCAGCCCGCCCCGGACGGCGCGACGCCCGACGGCACCATCCCGGCCAGCGAGGCCAAGGCCCGCGCTGCGGGTGTCGGCCCGACCGGACGCAGGAAGCCCGTCTTCCCCGACCCCAAGCCGCTCAGGAAGCACGGCCCGGCGCGGATCCTCGCGATGTGCAACCAGAAGGGCGGCGTCGGCAAGACGACGACCACCATCAACCTGGGCGCTGCGCTGGCGGAGCTGGACCGCAAGGTGCTGCTCGTCGACTTCGACCCGCAGGGCGCGCTGTCGGTCGGCCTGGGTGTCAACCCGCTCGCCCTCGAGCAGACCGTCTACAACCTGCTCATGGAGCCGGGCGTCACCGCCGACGACGTCGTGCTCACGACCGACGTGCCCGGGCTCGACCTGATGCCGAGCAACATCGACCTGTCCGCGGCCGAGGTGCAGCTGGTCAACGAGGTCGCCCGCGAGCAGACGCTTGCCCGGGCGCTTGCGCCGATCGCGCCGGAGTACGACGTGATCCTGGTCGACTGCCAGCCGAGCCTGGGCCTGCTGACGGTCAACGCGCTCACCGCCGCCGACGGTGTGATCATCCCGTCGGAGTGCGAGTTCTTCGCGCTGCGCGGGGTCGCGCTGCTCATCCAGACCATCGAGAAGATCCGCGAGCGGCTCAACCCGGACCTCGAGCTCGAGGGCATCCTGGCCACGATGTACGACTCCCGCACGCTGCACGGGCGGGAGGTGCTGGCCCGGGTCGTCGAGGCGTTCGGCGACCGCGTCTTCCACACCGTCATCAACCGCACGATCCGCTTCCCGGAGACGACGGTCGCGGGTGAGCCGATCACGACGTACGCGTCGCACTCCGCCGGTGCCACGGCCTACCGCGAGCTGGCCAAGGAGCTGCTCGCCCGATGAGCCGGGCCGGCTGACGTGCTCTACGCGCTCGGGGACCCGGTCTCCCTGGTCCTGCTGCTGCTCTCCTTCGTCGTGGCGGTCACGCTGCACGGCTGGGTGCAGTGCCTGGTCGCGTCCCGCTCCGGGCTGCGGGGGCCGGCGGCCGAGGGGCGTACGCGCCCCGATCCGAGGCGGCACGTCGACCCCTTCGGTGCTGTCTCCGCGGCCATCGCCGGCATCGGCTGGGCCAAGCCGGTCGACCCGCCGGACCGGCGGAACCGCGGAGCGCTCCTCCGGGTCCTGCTCAGCGGAGCCGTCGCGAACGTCGTCGTCGGGCTCGGCGCGCTCGCGCTGCTGCCGCTGCTGACCTCGTCGGTCGGCAGCCTGGTGACCTTCCTCGGGCCCAGCCGGCTGCTGCAGTCGGGCATCGAGGGCGACCTCGCCGCGCGCGCCCTGCTCTTCCTCGGGCTGGCCAACCTGATGACCGGCCTGCTCAGCCTGGTGCCGATCCCGCCGCTCGACGGCGGACGGCTGCTCTTCGGGCTCGCTCCGCGGTCGCCCGGATGGCAGAAGGCGGAGTACCAGCTCGACGAGCGCAACATCGGCGTCGCGGTGCTGCTCGCGCTGATGCTCATCCCGCTCGGCGGCCCGCAGGCGCTGCTGCCGACGATCCTCGACACCCTCGCCGGGCCCCTGGTGCGCCTGGTCACGGGTGCCTAGGGCCTTGGCTGCCGACCGGGCCGACGAGCAGGTCTTCTCGGTCCACCTCGAGGAGTTCGAGGGGCCGTTCGACCTGCTGCTCGGGCTGATCGCCAAGCACCAGCTCGACGTCACGACGCTCGCCCTGTCGAAGGTGACCGACGAGTTCCTGGCCCACATCCGGGCGCTCGGCAGCTCCTGGGACCTCGGGCAGGCGACCGACTTCCTCGTGGTGGCCGCCACCCTGCTCGACCTCAAGGCCGCGCGGCTGCTGCCGTCCGCGGCGGTCGAGGACGAGGAGGATCTCGCCCTGCTCGAGGCCCGCGACCTGCTGTTCGCCCGGCTGCTGCAGTACCGCGCCTACAAGCAGGCAGCGGCCCAGCTGGCCGAGCTGATGGCGGGGGAGTCACGCCGCTTCCCCCGCTCGGTCTCGATGGAGCCCCGCTTCGCCGGGCTGCTCCCCGAGGTGCTCCTCGGACTCGGGCCGGAGCAGTTCGCAGCGCTGGCCGCGCGAGCGCTGGCGCCGCGCCCGCAGCTCGAGGTCGCCGTCGACCACGTGCACGGCGGCACGGTCAGCGTCCGCGAGCAGACCGCGTTGCTGCGCGAGCGGCTCCGGCGCACCGGCAGCGGCTCCTTCCGGTCCCTGACGGCCGACTGCACGGGCACGCTCGAGGTGGTGGCCCGCTTCCTCGGCCTGCTCGAGCTCTACCGCGAGGGCGTCGTGAGCTTCGAGCAGCTCGAGGCACTGGGCGACCTGCATGTGCGCTGGACCGGCGAGGCCCCTGAGGAGGAGTCATGACAGAGGAGGCGGCACCCGCGCTGGAGGCGGTGCTCGAGGCGATCCTGCTCGTGACCGACGAGCCCGTGCCCGCGACCGTGCTCGCCCAGGTGTCCGAGCGCCCCACGGCCGAGGTCGAGGCTGCGCTCGAGTCGCTCGCGGCCGACTACGCGTCGGCCGGGCGCGGTTTCGAGCTGCGCCGGGTCGCCGGGGGGTGGCGGCTCTACACGCACCCGGACTGCGCGGCGTACGTCGAGCGCTTCGTCCTGGACGGTCAGCAGGCACGGCTCACGCAGGCGGCGCTCGAGACGCTGGCCGTCGTCGCGTACCGGCAGCCGGTCACCCGGGCACGGGTCAGCGCGGTGCGCGGGGTCAACGTGGACGGCGTCATCCGTACGCTGTTGGCACGCGGGCTCATCGCCGACGCCGGGCAGGACCCGGAGAGCGCGGGAACGCTCTACCGCACGACGCCGCTGTTCCTGGAGCGGCTGGGGCTGCAGTCGCTCGACGACCTGCCGGCCCTGGCGCCCCTGCTCCCGGAGCTGTCGGAGCTCGACGACGCACACTGACCCCCACATCGACAGGACCCCATGACCGACGAACGCAGCACGGAGGGCATCCGCCTGCAGAAGGTGCTGGCCGCCGCCGGGATCGGCTCGCGGCGCGCCTGCGAGGCGCTGATCGAGGCCGGCCGGGTCTCGGTGAACGACGAGCCGGTGCTGGAGCAGGGCCGACGGGTGGACCCCGAGGTCGACGTGATCCGGGTCGACTCGATGCGCATCAACACGGCCGCGGGCAACGTCTACCTGGCGATGAACAAGCCGCGGGGCTACGTCACCGCGATGACCGACCCGGAGGGCCGGCCGACCGTCGGCGACCTCGTGCGCGACCGCGCCGAGCGGCTCTTCCACGTCGGCCGGCTGGACGCCGACACCGAGGGCCTGCTGCTGCTGACCAACGACGGGGAGCTCGCGCATCGGCTGTCGCACCCGTCGTACCAGGTGCCGAAGACCTACCTGGCCGAGGTGCTCGGCCCGATGGAGAAGGGCGTGGGCAAGAGGCTGCGCGAGGGCGTCGAGCTCGACGACGGCATCGTCCGGTTCGACGCCTTCAAGATCGTGGACTCGTCGGCGAACCGGCTGCTCGTGGAGGTCGTCCTGCACGAGGGGCGCAAGCACATCGTGCGGCGCGCGCTGGCCGAGGTCGGCCATCCGGTGCAGCGCCTGCTGCGCACCGCGGTCGGTCCGGTGCAGCTGGGCTCGCAGAAGCCGGGCAAGATCCGCAACCTGACGCGCGACGAGCTGGCCGGGGTGTTCTCGCTCGTCGGCATGTAGCGCCGTGCGCGCGAGCGGGGACAGCGCCGCCTAGGGTTGCGGGATGGCGGTACGAGCGGTGCGCGGCGCGACGCAGGTGGACTCCGACGACCGGCAGCAGATCCTCGACGCGACCACCGAGCTGCTCACGACGGTCCTGGAGCGGAACGGGCTGACGCAGGAGGACCTGATCAGCGTGGTCTTCACGGCGACCCCCGACCTGACCGCGGAGTTCCCGGCCTACGCGGCGCGGCAGATGGGCTTCGTCGACGTGCCGCTGCTGTGCGCGAGCGAGATCGCCGTGCCGGGGGCGATGCCCCGCGTGCTGCGCGTGCTCGCGCACGTCGAGACCGACCTGCCGCGTGCGGAGGTCAAGCACGCCTTCCTGCGCGGGGCCGCCGCGCTGCGCCGCGACCTGCCGAACTGACGTGGCGGACCTGCTGGTCGTCGGCACCGGGCTGATCGGCACGTCGGTCGGGCTGGCGCTGCGGGGGTCCTACGACGTGGTGATCGCCGACCCCGACCCCGTCGCGGTGGAGGTCGCGCTCGCGCGCGGCGCGGGCCGTCGGTGGGACGGCGTCGAGGCGGTCGGGCACTGCCTCGTCGCGGCTCCGCCGTCCGCGGTGGCAGCCGTCGTGGCGGGGCTGCCCGAGGGACCGACCGTCAGCCACGTCGCGTCGGTGCAGCGCGCCGTGCACGCCGACCTGCGCGCAGCCGGTGTGGACCTCGAGCGGGTGTGCGGCAGCCATCCGATGGCCGGCAAGGAGCAGTCCGGACCGGCAGCGGCGTCGGCCACGCTCTTCGTCGGGCGGCCGTGGGTGCTGTGCCCGTCGGCGTCGACCTCTCCGGCGGCGCTCGCGGCGACGCGGCGGATCGCGGACGCCTGCGGCTCCGAGCCGGTGGAGATGACGGCCGAGGAGCACGACGTCGCGGTCGCACTCGTGAGCCACCTGCCGCAGGTCGCGGCGTCCGCCGTGGCCGCGGTGCTCGCCGGGTCGAGCGGCCGGCTGGACCTGGCCGGCCCCGGGCTGCAGGACACGACCCGCGGGTCGCTCGCGGCCACGCGGGTCGTGTCCTGC
>SCTD01000587.1 GCA_004299215.1 Frankiales bacterium
CCAGCGCCCGCAGCACCGACAGTCGCACCGCCGCCCGAGCAGCCAGCACGCCCACGTCGGGTGGCACCGGGACCGCGAGATCGGGCCGCGCGACGAGCAGGTCGGCCAGCCGCCCGTCCGGCCAGCCGCGCAGCCAGTCGGCCAGGCTGCGGGCGGAGTCCATCCGGCCGAGGCTAGTCGCCGGTGTGCGGCCGGGCAGGCCGGGAACGAGTGGCCCATGACGAACCCGGACGAGGACCTGGTCACCACCGAGGGCGTCGACGAGGGGTCGGCCGCGTCGACGGCGGAGAGCCCGGACTCGGGCGGCGACCCGGCGGCGCGCGGGCTGCCGGACGGCCCGGACGCCGAGCGCGCCGCGCCGCCGGTCGACACCGGGACTGGCGGCGCCGAGGCCGCGCGCGGGCCCGGCCAGCAGCTGGAGGCAGGGGAGGGCTGACCCGCCTACGCTCCGGTCATGGCCGACGACCTCGACGCCCGGCTGGCCGCGCTCGAGGCCGCGCTGCGGCAGGTCGACGGCCTGCTCGTCGCGTTCTCCGGCGGCGCCGACTCCGCGTTCCTGCTCGCCGCCGCGGCCCGCGCCCTCGGTCCGGACCGCGTCGTCGCCGCCACCGCGGTGAGCCCGTCGCTGGCGGCCGCCGAGCTGCCGGCAGCAGTGGCGTACGCCGCCTCCCTCGGCGTCCGGCACGTGACGCCGGCGACCGACGAGCTCTCCCGCGAGGGCTACGTCGCCAACGGACGCGACCGCTGCTTCCACTGCAAGGCCACGCTGCTCGACACCCTCCGCCCGCTGGCCGCCGAGCTCGGGCTGGCCGCCGTCGCGACCGGCACCAACGCCGACGACGCCGTCGCCGGCTTCCGTCCGGGCATCCGCGCCGCCGCCGAGCGCGGAGCCCTGACGCCGCTGCTGGACGGCGGCCTGACGAAGGAGCAGGTGCGGGAGGCGTCCCGGCGCTGGGGGCTCCCGACCGCGGACAAGCCGGCGCTCGCCTGCCTCGCCAGCCGCATCGCGTACGGCCTGCAGGTCACCCCGTCAGGGCTCGCGCGGGTCGACCGGGCGGAGCAGGCGCTGCGGGCGCACCTCGTCGAGGTGGTCGACCTGCGGGTGCGTGACCTCGGCGACGGGGTGGCCCGGGTCGAGCTCGACCCGGCGGCGCTCGCCCGCTGCGACAGCGCTGCGCTGGACGTGGTCCGGGCGGCGGGCTTCGAACGGGTCACCGCGCAGGAGTTCCGCAGCGGCTCGATGAACCTCGTCTAGGACCTGCGCCGGCGCGCGCCGCGCAGCAGCCCGAGCAGCGACAGGCCGAGGCCGACCGGCAGCAGCGACGCCAGCAGGGTCGTCCAGAGCGGCGCGTCGTCGCGGCCGAGCAGGAACGGCACGACGACCAGCAGCACCCCGACGATCCCGACGGCGAACAGCAGCGACCCGACCACGACCAGCCGCGCGCCGGGCTCGGCGTCGCCCGCGTGCCGGGCGGTCATCGGACGGCCACCGCTCGCGGGGAGGTCGCCGCCTCCGCCCCGCCGCCCCGCCACACCGCGCGCCAGACCGTCGTGCCCGGGGTGCGGGGGGTCCAGGTGAGGTCGAAGTAGGTGTCGTAGGGGCCCCTTCGGAGCGGAGCGAGCCGCGCCGTCCGCCAGCTGCCGTCGGGCCGGCGCACC
>SCTD01000588.1 GCA_004299215.1 Frankiales bacterium
GCCTCACCAACCCCGGCGGGATCGGGACGGTCCACTCCGTGCCGCGGCTCATGCCCGGCGCGGGCGCGATCATCGGCGTCGGCGCGATGGAGTACCCCGCGGAGTACCAGGGCGCAGCCGAGGAGACCCTCGCCCGGCTCGCCGTCAGCAAGGTCATCACGCTGACCAGCACCTACGACCACCGCATCATCCAGGGCGCCCAGTCCGGCGAGTTCCTGCGCCGCATGCACCAGCTGCTGCTCGGCGAGGACGGCTTCTACGACGACGTCTTCCGCAGCCTGCGCATCCCGTACGTCCCCGTCCGCTGGGTGCCGGACAAGCAGGCCGACCACGAGGGCGACCTGGCCAAGGCGACCCGCGTCATGGAGCTCATCCACGCCTACCGCGTGCGCGGTCACCTGATGGCCGACACCGACCCGCTCGAGTTCAAGGTGCGCAGCCACCCCGACCTGGACGTCAACACCCACGGGCTGTCGCTGTGGGACCTCGACCGCGAGTTCCCGGTCGCCGGCTTCGCGGGCAAGCGCGTGATGAAGCTGCGCGACGTGCTGGGCGTGCTGCGTGACTCCTACTGCCGGACCGTCGGCATCGAGTACATGCACATCCAGGACCCCGAGGAGCGCCGCTGGATCCAGGAGCGGGTGGAGAAGAAGGCGCAGGCCCCGGACCGCGACGAGCAGCTGCACGTGCTGGAGCGGCTCAACGCCGGCGAGGCGTTCGAGAGCTTCCTGCAGACCAAGTACGTCGGGCAGAAGCGCTTCTCGCTCGAGGGCGGCGAGTCGGTCATCCCGCTGCTGGACGGCATCCTCACCCGCGCCGCGCAGGAGGGCCTGGACGAGGTCGCCATCGCGATGCCCCACCGCGGCCGGCTCAACGTGCTCGCCAACATCGTCGGCAAGAGCTACGCGCAGATCTTCCGCGAGTTCGAGGGCAACCTCGACCCCCGGACCGCACACGGCTCGGGCGACGTGAAGTACCACCTGGGCGCGGAGGGAGGCTTCAAGACGCCCGACGGCGACAGCGTGGCGGTCTCCCTGCAGGCCAACCCGTCGCACCTGGAGGCCGTCAACCCCGTCCTCGAGGGCGTCGTCCGCGCCAAGCAGGACGTCATCAACAAGGGCGAGCAGGGCTTCACCGTGCTGCCCGTGCTGCTGCACGGCGACGCCGCCTTCGCCGGCCAGGGCGTCGTCGCGGAGACGCTGCAGATGGCGCAGCTGCGCGGCTACCGCACCGGCGGCACCGTGCACGTCGTCATCAACAACCAGGTCGGCTTCACGACCGGCCCGCACTCCGCGCGCTCCTCGCTCTACGCCACCGACGTCGCCCGCATGGTGCAGGCGCCGATCTTCCACGTGAACGGCGACGACCCCGAGGCGTGCGTGCGCGTCGCGAAGCTCGCCTTCGACTACCGCCAGGCGTTCAAGAAGGACGTCGTCATCGACATGGTCTGCTACCGCCGGCGCGGGCACAGCGAGGTCGACGAGCCGTCGTTCACCCAGCCGCTGATGTACGACACGATCGACGCCAAGCGCTCCGTCCGGAAGATCTACACCGAGAACCTCATCGGTCGCGGCGACATCACCGTCGAGGAGGCCGAGCAGGCGCTGAAGAACTACCAGGAGCAGCTGGAGAAGGTCTTCCAGGGCACCCGCGACGCCTCCACCGCCCCGCCGCTCGAGCCGGAGCGCCAGGAGACGGTCGTCGACGACCTGCACACCGCGATCTCGCGCGAGACGATCGAGCGGGTCGCGCGCAGCCAGGTCGAGCTGCCCGAGGGCTTCACGGTGCACCCGCGGCTGCTGCCGCAGCTGCAGAAGCGCGCGAAGATGATCGAGGACGCGACCATCGACTGGGCGCTCGGCGAGACGCTGGCCTTCGGGTCGCTGCTGCTCGAGGGTCACCCCGTCCGGCTCGCCGGTCAGGACTCGCGCCGCGGCACGTTCGGGCACCGGCACGCCGTCATCGTCGACCGGGCCACCGGCAACGAGCACACCCCCCTCGCGCACCTGTCCGAGGACCAGGCGCCGTTCTACGTCTACGACTCGCTGCTGAGCGAGTACGCCGCGATGGGGTTCGAGTACGGCTACTCCGTCGCCCGCCCGGACGCGCTCGTGCTGTGGGAGGCGCAGTTCGGCGACTTCGTCAACGGCGCCATGACGATCGTCGACGAGTTCATCGCCTCCGGCGAGGCCAAGTGGGGTCAGCGCTCCGGCGTGACCCTGCTGCTCCCGCACGGCTACGAGGGGCAGGGCCCGGACCACTCCTCCGCCCGGCTCGAGCGCTTCCTGCAGCTCTGCGCCGAGGACAACATGGTCGTCGCCGCGCCGACCACCCCGGCGAACTACTTCCACCTGCTGCGCCGGCAGGCGCTGCAGTCGCACAAGCGGCCGCTCGTCGTGATGTCCCCCAAGTCGATGCTGCGCCTGCGCGCTGCCGCGTCGGCCGTCGAGGACTTCATGGACAAGGGGTTCGCCCCCGTGCTCGGCGACCCCGACGGGATCGACCCGAACGGCGTCGAGCGCGTGGTCATCACCACCGGCAAGGTGCACTACGACCTGCTGTCGGCCCGTCGCAAGAGCGAGAGCACCAAGGTCGCCCTGCTGCGCGTCGAGGAGCTCTACCCGCTCCCCGGCGAGGAGGTCGCCGACGCGCTCGCTGCCTACCCGAACGCCACCGACGTCGTGTGGTGCCAGGAGGAGCCGGCCAACCAGGGCGCGTGGAGCTTCATCGCCCTGTCCCTGCCCGACCACCTGCCGGAAGGCCGCTCCCTGCGGCGGATCTCGCGGAAGGCCGGCTCGTCCCCGGCCGCCGGGTCGAGCAAGGTGCACGAGGCGGAGCAGGCTGCGCTCATCGCGGCGGCGCTCGAGGTCTGAGCGCCGTGTACTTCACCGACCGCGGCATCGAGGAGCTGGCCGAGCGGCGCGGCGAGGAGGTCGTGTCGCTGACCTGGCTCGCCGAGCGGCTGCGCCAGTTCGTCGACCTCAACCCTGACTTCGAGGTCCCCGTCGAGCGGCTGGCCACCTGGCTGGCACGTCTCGACGACGAGGACGACGACGAGTAGCCCCGCGCTGCCGTACGCCTTGGCCTTCCTGGTGATCCACGCGGACTCTGAGGTGGTTTCCGCTGCTGGATCCACCTCAGATCCCGCGTGGATCAAGGAACCTGGGCGCTGCTCACCGCCGGTGCGCGTACGGCCCCCAGCGCGGGTCGTGCAGCGGCCGGGGCTCGCCGGTCCCCCGCAGCCTCCACACCAGCGCGGCACCGACGAGGAAGCCGATGACGTGCGCCAGGTAGGCCGTGCCGGTCGCCTCGGACAGCCCGGCCCCGCGGGTGTAGAGGTACTGCAGGACGAACCAGCTGCCCAGCACCAGCCACGCCGGCAGCCGCACGGGCAGGAAGAAGAAGAACGTCAGCAGCGACCAGACCTTCGCCCGGGGGAAGAGCACGAGGTAGGCGCCGAGCACCCCGGCGATGGCCCCCGAGGCGCCGACCAGCGGCTGCGTCGAGCCGTTGAAGGCGAGCGAGAAGCCGTACGTCGCGGCGTATCCGCAGCCGAGGTAGAAGACGAGGTAGCGCACCTTGCCGAGCCGGTCCTCCACGTTGTTGCCGAAGACGTAGAGGAACAGCAGGTTCCCCAGCAGGTGCAGCCAGCCGCCGTGCAGGAACATCGCGAAGAGCACCGACAGCGCTGGAGACTTCTCGTACGGCGGCGGCGACTGCGTGACGCAGCCGACCTCGCCGCTCTCGGCCGTCCCCACCTGGCCGGTCGCGACCTCGTCCTCCGCGTCGTTGCGCACGACCTCGTAGGGCTTCGCGGCGTACTCGTCGAAGAACGCGATCTGCCGGCACACCGACGCCGTGTTGCCCGAGCCGAGGACCGGCGCCAGCGCCACGGGGCTGAGCACGAACGCGACGACGTTGGCGAGCAGCAGGAACCGGGTGACCCAGGGCGTGCGGTGCGTCGGGTGGACGTCGTGCACGGGCAGCACCACGCGGCGCTCCTTAGGGGGTGAGGACGAGCTTGCCGACCACGTCGCCTGCCGCCAGCCGCTCGAAGCCCCGGCGCGCGTCGGCGAGCGGGATCACCTCGTCGACCTGCGGGCGCAGGCCGGTGGCGGCCAGCATGCTGATGAGCCCAGCGAGCTCGTCGCGCGTGCCCATCGTGGAGCCGATCACCCTCAGCTGCAGGAAGAACAGCCGATTGAGGTCGGCGCTCGGGTCGGGTCCGGTCGTCGCGCCGGAGACGACGAGCGTGCCGCCGGGACGCAGGCTCTTCATCGAGTGCGACCAGGTCGCCCTGCCGACCGTCTCGATGACCGCGTCGACGCGGGCCGGCAGCCGGGCGCCCGGCTCGAAGGCCGCGTGCGCGCCCAGCTCCACGGCGCGGGAGCGCTTCGCCTCGTCACGCCCGGTGACCCACACGACGAGCCCGGCCGCGCGCGCCAGCGCGATCGCGGCGGTGCTGACCCCGCCGCCGGCGCCCTGGATCAGCACCCGGTGACCGGGCTTGACGTCGGCGTTCGTGAAGAGCATCCGGTAGGCCGTCAGCCACGCCGTCGGCAGGCAGGCCGCCTCCTCGAAGGACAGGTCCGCGGGCTTCGGC
>SCTD01000727.1 GCA_004299215.1 Frankiales bacterium
GCGAGCTGTCCAGCCGGTCGCGGCGGGCCAGGTCGGCGGCGACCGTGGCGAGGACGTCCGATCCCGCCGCGGCGACTCCCGGGTCGCTGTCACCGGCCCGGCGGGAGGCGCGCACCTCCGGGCTCGCGTCGAGGAAGACCTTGACCGGTGCCTCGGGGAAGACCGCGGTGCCGATGTCGCGGCCCTCGAGCACGGCGCCCTTGTCTCCCGCGAGCTCCCGCTGGAGGGCGACGAGCTGCCTGCGCACCTCGGGCACGGCGCTGACCGCGCTCACCGCGGCCGTCACCTCGGCACCCCGGATGACGGCGCTGACGTCCTCGCCGTCGAGGGTCGTGCCGGGCAGGTCCGGGTCGGTGGAGGTCCCGATCCGAGCGCCCGCCACGGTGGCAGCGACGGCCGCGTCGTCGGCCAGGTCGGCGCCGGCACGCAGCACGGCGAGGGTCGCGGCGCGGTAGGTCGCGCCGGTGTCCAGGTAGCGCCAGCCGAGCGCGCGGGCGAGGGCACGGGCGACCGTGCTCTTGCCGGAGCCGGAGGGACCGTCCAGCGCGATGACGCGCACGGTCTCGATGGGCACGGCTCTCCAGATGTCGGGGCGGGCTCACCAGCCTAGTTGCGCGGCCCCTGCGGGCTCAGCCGCCGACGACCGTCCAGCCGGCCGAGGCGAGTGCGCGCCGCGCACCGGCTGCCGAGTCGGGGTGCACCAGCAGCTCGATCACGCCGGTCGGGCGGCCTGGGAGGTGCTCCACCCGGACGTCCTCGACGTTGATCCCGGCCTCCGCCGCGCTCACCAGGACGCCGGCCAGCTGGCCCGGCTCGTCGGGCACGGCCACCGACACGAGGACGAAGTCGCGGTCGTGCTCCCCGCGCTTGCGCGGTACGAGTGCCCGTCCGCGGTTGCCGCGCACCAGCAGGTCCTCCACGGCGACGGCGTCGGCGCCGGCGTCCGCCGCCAGCCGCTCCAGCGCCACCGCCACGGCCGCCAGCTCCTCCCCCAGCGCCCGCACGAGCGGCGCCACGGCCGCGGCGTTCTGCCGGAGCACCTCGACCCACAGCCGCGGGTCGCTCGCGGCCACGCGGGTCGTGTCCTGCAGCCCGGGGCCGGCCAGGTCCAGCCGGCCGCTCG
>SCTD01000589.1 GCA_004299215.1 Frankiales bacterium
CCAGGTGGACCGCTCCCGCAGGTAGCCGTCGGGAGCGCGGTGCAGGTACCACCGCGTCGAGAAGTGGATGATCGGTGCTGCGACCAGCATCGCGCCGGCCACCCGCCACGAGACGACGAAGGCCGCCCCGATCGTGAGCACGGTCGTGATGCTCGCGACGAGCAGCTCGGGCACCGCCGAGCGCACTGTCTTGGCGAGCGTGTCCACGTCGGAGGTCGTGCGGCTCAGCAGGTCTCCGGAGCCGGCCCGCTCCACCGTGCCGAGCGGCAGCGCGACGACCCGCTCGAGGAAGTCCTCACGCAGGTCGGCGAAGACCCGCTCGGCGAGCACCAGCGAGATCCGGCGCGACCACCACGTGAGGACGGTCGCCGCCAGCACCGACAGCGCGAGCAGCAGCGCGATCCGGTCGACGTGCGCGACCGTCGTCCCCTCCTCGACCGACTGCACGAGGTTGCCGAGCAGCGGCGGCACGGCCAGCCCGGCGAGCGCCGCGGCCGCGTAGAGAGCGAGCGAGAGCGCCAGCGCGCGGGGATGGCGGCGCACGAGCGAGACGGCGTACGCCCGGACCTTCCCGGCGTCCGCGACCGGCAGCTGCGTCATGCGGCGGCCTCCGTCCGCAGGACGACCGCGGCGTAGGCCGGGTCGTGCAGCAGCTCGCGGTGCGTGCCCGTCGCGACCACGACGCCGTCGACCAGCAGCGCCACGACGTCCGCCCGGTCGAGGACCAGCGGGCTCGTCGTGAGGACGACGGTGGTGCGCCCGGCGCGCATCTCGTGGAGCCGGTCGGCGATGCGCGCCTCGGTGTGCGCGTCCACCGCGCTGGTCGGCTCGTCGAGGACGAGCACCTCCGGGTCGGCCGTCAGCGCGCGGGCGAGCACCAGCCGCTGCCGCTGCCCGCCGGACAGCTGCCGGCCGCGCTCCTCGAGCTCGGTGTCCAGGCCGTCCGCGAGTGCCTCGAGGACGTCGGCGCAGCAGGCGGTCTCGAGAGCCTGGTCGACGGCTCCGTCGCCGAGCTCCTCCCGCAGCGAGCCGCTGAAGAGCACCGGCGACTGGTCGACGAGAACGAGGCGGCGGCGCACCTCGGCGAGCGGCAGGTCGCTCAGCAGCACCCCGCCGAGCCGCACCTCGCCGTCGTCGACGTAGCGGGTGAGCCGCTCCGCCAGAGCCGTCGCCGCCGTCGGGTCCGCCGACACCACGGCCGTGAGCGCCCCGGGCTGCACCAGCAGACCGGACGCTGCGTCCTGCAGGGGGGAGCCCGTTGCGGGGGAGGTGGCAGGACGCACGGGCACGTCGGGCAGCACGGGCTCGTGCGACAGCAGGGCGATGACCCGGCGGGCTGCCACCAGGGCGCGGGTCACCTTGTCGGCCGCCTCGGTGAAGGTGCGCAGCGGCGTGACGAGGAAGGCGGCGTAGCCGTAGAACGCCACCAGGTCACCGGTGGAGATGCTGCCGTCGACCGCGAAGCGCGCACCGAGCCAGGTGACCAGCACCACGAACACGCCGGGCACGAGGACCTGCGCGGCGTCGAGCAGCGCCTGGCTGCGCGCCACCTCCACCCCGGCGGTGCGGACCCGCTGCGACTCGGTCCGGTAGCGCGTGAGGAAGGCGGCCTCGCCGCCGATCCCGCGCAGCACCCGGAGCCCGGCGACGGTGTCGGTGCCCAGGGTGGTCAGCTCGCCGAGCGCCCCGCGCTGGGCCGCCTGCCGGGAGTGCAGCGGGCGGAGCGCGGGGCCCAGGGCGAGCACGAAGAGCGGCACCCCGAGCAGGACCACCGCGCCGAGCACCGGCGAGGAGGACAGCAGCAGCGTCGCGACGAGCAGGAAGGCGACCACAGCTCCCGTCCCGCGGGCGGTGATGTCGAGGGCTCGTCCCACGGCGACGGTGTCGGTCGCGCTGACGCTGACCACCTCGCCGGTCGAGGTGCGCCGGGACAGCGAGGCGCCGAGCCGGATCGTCTGGGCGCTGACCCACTGGGTCGTGCGGAACGTCGCCAGCATCCAGTTGGCCACGGCGAAGCGGTGGCGCAGGACGCCGGACGCGCCCTGCACCACCGCCAGCCCGACGAGCACGAGCACCCACCGGACGAGGGCGCCCGAGTCCTCCCCGGCGATCCCCTCGTCGACGACCCGACCGAGGACGTACGGCACCAGCGCCTGGCTGCCCATCCAGACCACGCCGAACGCCATGCCGCCCAGCACCGTCCAGCGCTGCAGCCGCACCACCCGCCACAGGAAGCGGGCGGGCGACCGCAGGTCGGGGGGGCCCGGGTCGGCGAGCGGGAAGGACTGCACGTGGCCCCACGCTACGGACCGGTCCAGCGGATTAGCTCACGAGCCAGGCGTGCGGCGCAGCGTCGACAGCAGGCCGACCGTGCCGACGGCGATCAGCGCGCCGGGCCAGACCCACCGGTCGTCGAGATCGACCGTGGTGAGGTCGCCGAGCAGGAAGAGCCCCGCGATCAGCACCAGGAGCAGCCCGGCCATCAAGGACACGGTGTCCTGCTCGTGCTTGCGGTCAGCGGACACGTCGCACCTCGATCTCGCCCAGGCCGAGCTCGAGGTCGAGCTCGACGGTGACGTCGTCGGAGGACCCGACGACGAACTGCTCCGACCGGCCGGCGTCGCCGTCGCGCGTCAGCGCGCGTCCCTCGACGTCGTCGGCCGTGATCTCGCCGACCCCGAGCTCGGCGTCGATGCTGACCGACATCCCGGCCGGGACGAGCACCACCAGGTGCCCCAC
>SCTD01000590.1 GCA_004299215.1 Frankiales bacterium
CCCTGCCTGTGCGCAGGCGGCGGCGGGAGTCCTAGAGTCCGGCCATGCCCTCGGCTGCGCTCACCCTCCCCGGTCATGCGAGCAGCGTCCCGGCCGCGCGACGCTTCGTGGAGACGGTGCTGGACAGGTGGGGCCGGCCCGAGATCGGCTGGCCGGCGGCGCTGTGCGTCAGCGAGCTCGCCGGCAACTGCGCGCTGCACGCGCGGACCGACTTCACCGTCGCCGTGGTGCTCGAGGAGCAGGTCGTCCGTGTCGAGGTCACCGACGGGTCGCCGCGCAGGCCGAAGCAGCGGTCGTACGACGCCGACGCGACCACCGGACGCGGGCTGCGGCTGGTGGAGCAGTACGCGACGCGCTGGGGGTGTGACCCGCGCCCGACAGGTAAGACGGTCTGGGTGGAGCTGGCGGCGTCGGACACCGGCCTGCAGGACGACCGGGAACCCGACGACGCCTCGGTCGAGGCGCTGCTCGCAGCCTTCGACGACGACCCGGGCACGACCGACCACCCGCACGGCGACGAGAGGCTGGCCGCATGACCTCGACCGACGAGCTGCTAGAGGTGCGCCTGCTGCAGGTGCCGGTCCCGCTGTGGAGCAAGGCGCAGCAGGTGAGCGACGAGCTGCTGCGGGAGTTCGCGCTGGCCTCCGCGCAGGCCGACGACGACGACGAGCACCACCTGCCGACCCGGCTGACCACGCTCATCGACACGCTCACCCGGCGCTTCGAGGGCGTGTCGACCGAGCAGGAGCAGCAGCTGATGGACGCGGCGGCGGCCGGGGACGAGGTCATCGACGAGCTCGTCTACCTGATCCCGCCGGAGGCCGGTCCGGCGTCGAAGGAGCTCGGCGACATGCTGGACGAGGCTGACATCTACTGCCGGGAGGGCCAGCACCTGCTGACGCTCGCCGCGCCGGAGGACGTCGTGCGCTTCCGCCGCTGGTACCTCTGGTCGTTCATCGACCAGCTCTCCGGCGGGAAGCCGGTCGCCTGGCCGGACTACGACGGCTACTGGCCCGCCTAGCCTTGCGGGGATGACCACCCCCACGACCTTCGCCGCCCTCGGCCTGCGGGAGGAGCTGGTCGCGGCGCTGGCCGCCCTCGGCTACGAGGAGCCGACCCCGATCCAGGCAGAGGCGATCGGCCCGCTGCTCGAGGGGCGCGACCTGCTCGGTCAGGCCGCCACCGGCACCGGCAAGACCGCGGCCTTCGCGCTGCCGCTGCTGCAGCGGATGGAGCCGCGCGGCAGGCGCAACGCCCCGGTGGCGCTGGTGCTGGCGCCCACCCGCGAGCTGGCGATGCAGGTGAGCGAGGCGACCCACCGGTACGGCCGGCAGCTCGGCGCCCGCGTGCTCCCCGTCTACGGCGGCCAGCCGATCGGCCGGCAGCTGCGTGAGCTCGAGCGGGGCGTGGACGTCGTCGTCGGCACGCCGGGACGGGTCGTCGACCACATCAACCGCGGCACGCTCGACCTCTCGACCCTGCGGACCGTCGTGCTCGACGAGGCCGACGAGATGCTCGACATGGGCTTCGCCGACGACATCGAGGCGATCCTCGAGGCGACGCCCGCCGAGCGGCAGACGGTGCTGTTCTCCGCGACCATGCCGTCGCGGGTGGACAAGATCGCCCGCCGCCACCTGCGCGACCCGGTGCGGATCCTCATCGCTCGCGAAGCCGCCCCCGCGGGTGAGGCACCCAAGGTGCGGCAGAGCGCCTACGTCGTCGCCCGCGCGCACAAGCCGGTCGCCCTCGGCCGCGTGCTCGACGTGGAGTCCCCGGAGGCGGCGATCGTCTTCTGCCGCACCCGCGAGGAGGTCGACTCGCTGACCGAGACCCTGAACGGCCGCGGCTACCGGGCGGAGGCGCTGCACGGCGGGCTGAGCCAGGAGCAGCGCGACAAGGTGATGGGACGGCTGCGCGGCCGTACGGCCGATCTCCTCGTCGCCACCGACGTCGCCGCGCGCGGCCTCGACGTCGACCACCTGACGCACGTCGTGAACTACAACGTGCCGTCGGCCCCCGAGGCCTACGTCCACCGGATCGGCCGCGTCGGCCGGGCCGGGCGCGAAGGCGTCGCGATCACCCTCGCCGAGCCGCGCGAGCACCGGATGCTCAAGCAGATCGAGCGGTCGACCGGCCAGCGGATCAACGTCGAGAAGGTGCCGACGGTCGCCGACCTGCGCTCGCGCCGGCTCGAGCTCACCCGCGCCGCGCTGCACGAGGTGCTCATCGCCGACGACCTCGAGGGCTACGCCGCCGTGCTCGACTCGCTCACCGACGAGTACGACGTCGTCCAGGTCGCGCTCGCCGCCGTGAAGCTCGCGCACGAGGCGACGACCGGGCCGGCGGGGGAGGACGAGGCGGACATCCCGACGGTCGCAGCGCGGCCGGAGTCGTCGGGACCGTCGCCTTCGCGCGGCCCGCGGCCCGCGCGCAAGCAGCTGGCCGACAGCACGCGGCTGTTCATCGGCCTCGGCCGGGCCGCCGGCGTGCGGCCGCAGGACCTGGTCGGCGCCATCACGGGCGAGTCGTCGCTGAGCGGGCGCGACATCGGGGCGATCGAGATCGCGGACCGCTTCGCGCTGGTCGAGGTGCCGTCGGGCTCGGCCGACGAGGTGGTGCAGGCGCTGCGCAAGACCAAGATCAAGGGGCGCAAGGCGACGGTGCGCCTCGACGCCGGCTACGCCCCCCGCTGATCCCCCCTGTTGATCATCCGCAGCATCGCCGCCCTCAGCGCGCCGGCGGGGCTCTGTGGCCGGGGATCCTGCGGATGATCAGCGGTGGGTGGGCGTACGAGGGGGCAGTCGGCGCAAACCCGGTCGCGCCACGCCGTAACGTGAGCCGGTGACCTCTCCCTCGTACTGCGCGCCCTGCATCAGCGACCTGGCCCTCGTCCGCGACGCCGTGACCTCCGTGGCCGGCACCGCCGCCTGCATGGCGCACGCCGTCCTGCTGACCCACACCACCGACGACCCCGGCCGCCGCCGGCACCGGCTCGACGCCCTCAAGGACCTCGCGTCCAGCAAGGCGGAGACCGCCGAGCCGGCCGAGCAGGTCAAGCTCGAGCTGCTCGTGCAGGAGTACGGCCTGGCCGGTGCCATGGACATGGGCGCCCCCGCCCGCAGCCGCGGCCCGCAGCAGCAGCGGCACGGCGGCGGCCAGGGCGGCGTCCCCAGCGCCCCCGGTGAGGGCCGCAAGTCCCGGCGGGGGCGCCAGCGCCCGGACCGGCCCGAGCGCCCTGGCCAGCCGGGTCAGCAGCGCCGGCCGGAGGAGGGCGAGACCGCCCCGGTCACGCCCGCTCCCGGCCCGGCCGGCGACGGTGCGCCCGTCGAGGCCGTGACCGCCGCGGTCGACGCGAGCGCCCCGAGCGCCCCGTCCGGCGAGCAGACCACCCCCGCCGCCCCGCAGCCGGCCGCCGACCCGGCGCCCGCCCCGGAGCGCCCCGCGCCCGAGCACGTGACCCCTGCGGCCCCCCAGCCCGAGCCCGCCGCGCAGCCCGAGTCCGGTGCGCCCGCTGCCGTACCGCCCACCTCGGATCCCGACGCGTAGGACATCGCCACCCGACCGGGGGAATCCGCACGCCGTGGATGCGGTTCACTTCGGAGGCCGACCCGATACATGGCCCCCGGTCCCAACTCAGTCGCTTCGAGCGACGCACCGCCGTGAGGCGACCTGACGGGAAGGCACGCGACAGCCGCTCCGGGCGACCGGGGCGGCTCTCGTGTTTCATGGACCACCTGCCGAAGGAGTCGACGTGAGCACCGAGCGACCGCCCCGCTGCCGGCCGCTGCCCGCGCACGTCGTGGAGGCGGTGGCCGCCGTCGAGCCGTTCGCCTCGCACCCCGAGGTGCTCGACCGGCTGGACGCCGCGCTCGCGACCCTGCCGCCGGCTGAGCGGGCCGCGGTGGTGGCCGCCGTCGGCTACGGCGAGGGCGCGGTGGGTGCCGCGATGGAGCTCGAGGTGGAGACCGGTGACGCCGAGGCGCTGGCCCGCAACGGGCTGCAGCTGCTGCGCGCCGCGCTGGCCGACCTGGAGCCGTAGGTGGACACGGCCAGCTGCAGCGTCTGCGGCACCACGGTCGAGGGCGATCCGCCGCTGACCTGGTCGGCGTCGACGGGTCCGCGCGGACGCACGCTGGTCTGCGACCGGTGCACCCGCGACAACGTCCGCTCGATCGAGGCCAAGCTCGACGAGGAGTGGTGGTGAGCCTCCCCGAGATCCGGGCCGGCGTCTGGCGGCACTGGAAGGGCAAGGACTACCTGGTCCTCGGCCTGGGTCACGACGCTGACGTCGAGGACCGCGTGGTGGTGGTCTACGTCCCGCTGTACGACGTGCCCGGCCCACGGCTCGCCGTTCGTACGGTCGAGGGCTTCCTGGAGGACGTGGAGCCGGGCGTGCCGCGCTTCCGCTACGTGGGGCCCAGCTAGCCTGGGACGCCCTGGGCCAGGCTGTTCATCGGCTTGCACGACCGCTGCCCGAGGTTCTTGCGACCGAAGTGCAGGTCGAAGCGGACCTCCGCGGCGAGCACCTTGACGGCGCAGCGGTAGGACGCGCCCTTGCGCTGGATGTGGATGTCGTAGTGACCGCGCCACAGCGGCTTGGTCCGGAAGGTGCCGTCGGTCGTGCCGGCGGTGACCTTCGCGCCGCCGAAGCCGTAGAGCATGAACTGCCTGCCGTTCAGCACGCCGGTCGGGTGGCCGGTGTCTCCGTGGCCGAAGGCGTCGAACTTGAACGACGAGGGCGGCATCGGCTTGCCGTCCTTGCCGAGCGCCCGGCCCACGACCACCCCGGCGTCCGGCGCGCCCAGGCGCGGCAGCGTGACGTGGCCGATCTCGTCGCTGTAGGCGATGTCGAGGAGCCGGTGCGGGAAGCCGGGCACCCGCATGCGGGCGTCGCCGTAGCGGCCGAACGGGTCGTAGGCGTAGAACTCGAGATCGGCCTGGGTGACCTTGCCCGCCCAGCCGTGCTGCACCGTCGAGCCGTCACGGGCGGTGCTGGCGTTGGTGATCGCGATGCCCTGCGCGAGGTCGGCGGCCGTGCCACGGGGCAGCACGCGGTAGAGCGTGTACAGCTGGCAACCGCCGTAGACGGGGTCCTTGAGGTTGAAGCACGGGTGGTAGACGGTGCCGCCGCCCTTGCAGACACCGGGCAGGTCGGAGCGGCAGCGGGTGCCTGCCTTGACCTGCATGCCGATGTCGACGTTGACCTGCACCAGGGTGTCGGCGGTGCTGGTCCTGATGACGGCGGTCGACACGTCGCGCCGGGTCGGGACGTCGGAGGTCGTCGTTCCGGCTGATCCGCCGGCTGTCGCCGGGACTGCCGTGGAGATCCCCCCCACCATGACCGCCAGGACCACCGCGGCGAGCAACCCCCGCCCCCCGAACCCGCCTGCCACGTGCCCCCCGTCCGCTGACCTTGTCCCCGGCACAACGACGGGAGGCCGCGGGCGTGACGGGTTGTCCTACCCCAGCTGAGGGACGGCGAAACCGGGCTGCCAGCGCTCCATCTCGGATCGGTAGTCGGCGCGGCCGCCGAGCTGGCAGAGCACGCCGATGGTGCCCATCGTGACGCGGTGGATGAGCAGGTACGACGGGGGAAGGTTGAGCTGGCGCCCCAGCTGTGCAGCCGGCGAGCGGGGATCGCCGAGCCGGAGCGCCTGGTGGCGGAGCCAGGGCCGGTCGAAGCGGAACTCGTTGGCCCGCACCGGTTCCAGCAGCGGGTCGAGGTAGTCGAGCAGCGCCTGCGCGTCCACGTCGATCGTGGGCTTGACGAAGCCCTCGTCACGCAGCGCCTGCAGCACCGCCTCCGCCTGGCCGTCCAGCGCCAGCCGGGCGATCCGGCCGATCGGCTCGGGCGCGCCGTCCGGCAGCCGGTCGACGGCTCCGAAGTCGATGACGCCGAGGCGCCCGTCCGGCAGCAGCCGGAAGTTGCCGGGGTGCGGGTCGGCGTGCAGCAGCCCGGCCAGCACCGGGCCGGAGAACAGGAACCGGGCCAGCAGCAGGGAGGCGCGGTCGCGCTCCTCCTGCGTGCCGTGCGCGATCACGTGCGAGAGGGGCTTGCCCTCGATCCACTCGGTGACGAGCACCCGCTCGCTGCCGGCCACCACAGCGGGGACGGTGATCTCGTCGTCGCCGTCGTACGCCGCCGCGAAGGCGGCCTGCGACGTCGCCTCCAGGCGGTAGTCGAGCTCTTCGGCGACCCGCTTCTCCAGCTCGGCGATCAGCGGCTTGACGTCCAGACCCGGTGTCAGGCTGGAGAACATCCGTGCCAGCCGGCCGAGCTGCCTGAGGTCGCCGAGCAGCGCGGGTCCCGCGCCGGGGTACTGGATCTTCACCGCGACCAGGCGCCCGTCGGACCAGACCGCCCGGTGCACCTGGCCGATCGAGGCCGCTGCGGCGGGCGTGTCGTCGAAGGCCGTGAACAGCTCGCGCCAGCCGGCGCCGAGCTCCTTGGCCAGCACCGCGTGCACCGTGGTCGCGGGCAGCGGCGGCGCTGCCTCCTGCAGCTTGGTGAGCGCTGCGCGGTACGGCGCGGCGACCTCCTCGGGCAGGGCGGCCTCGAAGACGCTCAGCGCCTGGCCCATCTTCATCGCCCCGCCCTTGAGCTGGCCGAGGACCTGGAACAGCTGCTCCGCGGTGCGAGCCTGCAGCTCCGCGGCGACCACCTCGGCGGGCCGCCCGCCGATCCGCTTGCCCAGGCCGAGCGTGGCCCGGCCGGCGACGCCGAGCGGCAGCCCGGCCAGCTTGGCCGACCGGGTGACTGCACGCCGTGGGATGTCGCTCACCGACCCAGTGTGCGGGTCGCTGCTCGCGACCGCACGGCAGGCCGCCGACAACGAGCGAGTCGCGGATCGGTTCTGGCCCGACCGGAGCAACCTGCCTGGCTCGAATTGGTCCTCCCGGCTGGTCACGATGTGCGGTCGTCCGTCCGATGCACTGCGCGAGAGCCACGTCCCGGCAGGAGGCCGTCCTTGTTCGCATCGCTCGCCCGTCGCACCGGCGGCGTCGGCGTGCTCGTCGCCGCGGTCCTGGTCGTCGGCGCCGCACCGGTGCTCGCGGCGCCGCCGGCCGACCCGCCGCGCGCGGCGGCGGACAGCGCCGGCGGTGGTGGGCGTGACGAGGCGCGTGGCCAGGGCAAGAAGGCGAACGCGCCCGTGGTCGGCCCGCCGACCGGGATCAGCACGGGACCTGACACGACGGCCGCCGCCACGAGCTCAGGTCCGGTGAAGCCCGCTCCGGCTCCGGCAGGGTCGACGCCGGCAGAGTCGACGCCGGCAGGGTCGAAGGCTGCGGGGTCGAGGCCGGCAGGGTCGAAGGCGGCAGGGTCGAGGCCGGCGGGGCCGAGGCCGGCAGGGCCGAAGCCGGCCGCGTCTCAGCCTGCGGCGGGGAAGCCTGCGGCGGGGAAGCCTGCGGCGGGGAAGCCTCCCGCGGTGGCGCCCCCGGCTGAGGCGCCCGTGACCGAAGGGCCCGGCCGCGACGAGCCCGCGGCCGGGCCGCCGACGGCAGCGGCCGCGGGCGGACCCCCTGCTGCGGCCCCGCGCGCCGTGCGACCCGCAGCCGGTCCGGTCCTGCCGATGGTCGGTCCCGTCCCCGTGCGGGTGGCTGCCGCGGTGTCCGCACCGGTGATGGGTCCGCACGTGCCGCGGACCGCGAGGCCGACCGTCCTCGCCCCGACCGGCAACGGACCCGACCGGGCGCGGGGCGCCGCGGCCGCCCCCGTGCCGGTGCGACCGGTAGCGATCGGGCCGATCGTGCTGCGCGCCGTGCCCTCGCAGCGCCGGCCGGTGGGCCTCGGCGAGGCGCTGCCCACGGTCGCGGTGCAGACCGTGGGGGCCGTGGCGCGCACGCCCGAGTGGCCGCTCGGCATCGCCGTCGTCGTGCTGCTCTTCCTGCTGGTGCAGAACCGGATCGACCGGCGTGACCCGAAGCTCGCCACGACGCGGCTCGAGGACGAGGCGCCGCTGGAGTTCGCACCGCTCCCCGGCCGTCCGGACCTGCGGCTGGTCGTCGCAGCCTGAGCTGCTGCCCGGGGCCGTGCGTCAGCCGGTCTCGGGCAGCACGCAGCCGCAGTCCGGGTGCAGCGGCCAGGTGCGGCGCCGCCAGCGCCAGTCCGGCAGCGCCAGCTCGAGGGTGCCGCCGACGGCGGCCGGGTCGGTCGTGCCGTCGACGAGGGCCAGCACCTGGAAGGCCGCCTGCGCCGCGACGGCCACGGCGAGCGGGCCGTCGCAGACCAGCCGGCTCCGGCTGGGCATCGTCAGCTGTACGGCGAGCGCCGGCCAGCCGGGGTCCAGGTCGGTCCGGGTCAGGTCCAGGCAGCGCAGGCAGGCGGTGCGCCCGGGGAGCACCAGCGGCCCGACCACGCCGACGGTCTCGCGGACCTCCGCCAGCAGGTGCGGCGTCGCGGGGTCGAACAGACCTCGCGCGTCCTCCAGCTGGTCCGGTCGGGACGGCGCCAGCACGACGAGGTCGGCCCGCGGCACCGCACCCGCCGCCGACGGTGCCGCGGCGCGCAGCCGCTCCCGGGCCACCTCCCCGCGGCTGCGCCCGACGTCGGCCAACGTCAGGCCGCCGACCCCGGCGTCGCCGGCCGTGGCCGGGACCTCGTCGAGGACGTCGACCGCCCCGACGCCGGCGGTCGCGAGCAGGCCCGCGAGGGGGGCACCCACCCGTCCGGCGCCGATGACCAGCACGCGCGTGCGGGCCCGGTCGCGTGCCGCGGGCAACCCGCCGTCCCCGCGCACCAGGGCGAGCGACGCGACGTCAGCCGTCAGGCGGTCGCGCTCGGGGCGCGCGAGCCCGGCCAGCGGCCCGAGCTCGGCGCCCGCGTCCTCCAGCAGGCCGGCGGAGGCCAGCAGGTCCAGCAGCAGCGCCGCCCGCGCCGGAGGGCAGCCGACGGCCGCTGCGGCGAAGACGAACCCGTCGCGGTCGCGGGTGCCGTCGAGGAGCGCGAGGGCGTCCCGGGTGACGGGGTCGACGCCGGCCAGCACCGCCGCCCGGCCGGGGGAGCGGCCCAGCTGCAGGGTCTCGTGATCACGCCACAGGCGGCGGGCGGCGGTCGTCAGCATCGGGCGCACGGGCACCTCCGGGAGCAGTCCGGGTGGGGCCTCGCAGGCTGGCACCTCCGCCGGGCGAGCGCCCCGCTCCGTCCACAGGCGCCGCAACACAGCGGAATCCCCAGCACCAGGGTGCTGGGGATTCCGGGAAGAGGGGGTGGAGCCGGGGGTCAGGCCTTGCCGAGGATCCGGTTCATCTTCGTGCCGCAGACGGGGCAGAGGCCCTGCGCCATCCGGCGCCCGGACTCGCTGACCTTGACCTCGCCTTCGAAGTCGCGCTTCTCCTTGCACTTGACGCAGTACCCGTTGTAGCTCTCGGCCACGAGGTCCTCCACAGCTCAGGTCCGCCGCCGGGCGGCGCGCGGGCGTTCTGATCAGCGTAGACCTCAGGAGGCCTGCAACCGCGCACCCTGGGGCTCTGCGCCGTCGCTGCGTGCCTCGGGGACCAGCCGCCCGCCGAGCTGCACCGGCACCGGGACGACCTGCTGCAGGCTGAACCGGAAGACCGAGCCGGTCCCGAGGCTGGAGGTGCACTGCAGCGTCCCACCCATGGCCGTCGCCAGCTGCCGCGCGATGTAGAGGCCGAGCCCGGTCCCGCCGGTGGTCATCCGCATCGGGTCCTCGACCCGGTGGAACTTCTCGAAGACGCGCTCCAGCTGGTCCGCCGGGATGCCGCGGCCGTGGTCGGCGACGTCCACGTGCGCCGCTCCCGCCTCGGTGACCAGCCGCACGTCGACGGGGGTGTCGGGGGCGGAGTACTTCAGGGCGTTGCCGATGAGGTTGGTCAGCACCTGGATCACGCGCATCGGGTCGCACGTGACCGGGACCGGGTCGACCGGGAGCGACAGCCGTACGCGCTCTCCGTCGGCGCCGAAGTCGCCGGCGGCGCGGTGGACGAGCGCGACCAGGTCGCCGGAGCCCAGCTCGACCTGGGCGGTCGCCGATCCCTCGGTCGCCGAGATCCGGGACGCCAGCAGCAGGTCCTCGACCAGCCGCGCCAGGTGGTCGCAGCGGTCGCTGATGACCTCGAGGCACTCGTTGCGACGCTCCAGCGTCATGGACTCGCCGCGCCGCCGGAGCAGGTCGGCGTACCCCTTGATCGGGGTGACGGGCGTGCGCAGCTCGTGGGAGACGGTGGCGATGAAGTCGGCCTTCAGCCGCTCGACCTGCCGCTCGCGGGTGACGTCGTGGACGATGACCACGTCGCGGACCAGCTCGCCCTCGGCGAACACGCCCGCGTGCGCGCAGCGGATGACCCGCTGCTCGCCGTCGGTCCGCGCGAGGAGCAGCTCGACGGTCGTGTGCGGAGCCTCGGGGGTGAGCGCCGACCGGCCTGCGGTGAACGGGTCGCAGCGCTCGCCGTCCGAGCCGATGGTGTGCAGCGACCGGGACAGCGGCGCGCCGAGCGCCTCGGCCTCCGTCCGCCCGGTGAGGGCGGTCAGGGCCGGGCTCCAGAGCAGCACGACGCCGTCGCCGTCCAGGACGAGGATGCCGTCGGAGGACTGGTCGACGACCGCCTGCAGCTTGCTCTTCTCCTCGGTGAGCTGCTGCAGGTGCGCCGCGCCGCGCAGCGCGACACCGAGAGCGCTGGCGAGCGGGGTGAGCAGGCTCAGCTGGCGCGCGCCAAGGCGGCGCCCGGTGGTCCGGGTGACCAGCACGACCACCCCGAGCCGCTGCCCGTCGGACTCCAACGGGGCCAGCGCAGCCTGCCGCCAGCCCTCAGGAAGGCCCTCGGAGAGAAGGGTCGCGCCGCTGCGGCAGCCGAGCAGACCCAGCTCGCCGAGGTCGGCCGATCGGCGGCGGATGCCGCTCTCGGCGTCGTGCAGGACGGTGAGCGGCGGCTCCCCCGAGCCGTCCTCGGGGAGCAGCACCGCGACGGCCAGGTCGGCACCGAAGGCCATCCGCGACAGCGCGAGGAACTGCTCGACCACCTCATCGGCGTCGAGCCGCCCGGCGAGCACCTTGGAGAGCTCGAGCAGCCGGGACGACATGGTCCGCTCCTCGATCTCGAGGGCAGCGGCGCGGTAGGCGAAGGCGAGCGCCGCGGCCGGCATCACCGTCAGCGGGAGGAGCGCCGGGGCGGCCCAGGCGAGCGTGACCGTGCTCGCGCCCAGGGCCACGCTGCCGGCCGCGGTGATCACCGACAGTCGGGCGCCGTGCCGGACGACGGCCCAGGGGTCGTCGCCGCCGACGACGGCCAGCACCCGCGACAGCGCGACGAGGTTGAGGGTGGTGAAGGCGAGCGTGCCCGCGCAGAGCGCGAGCACGACCGGGACGGTGACCCCGCTGCCGCCTGCGGCCACCAGGTGCAGGGTGCCGACCAGCACGGCCGCGCCGGCCGCCAGGTTGCCGGCGTTGAACACCGCCTTCAGCGGCTGGCGGCGGCGGGCGACCGAGGTGAGGACCGACGCGACGACGGGTACGACGAGCGCCCAGTGCAGCGGCAGCAGCAGGGCACCGACGACCACGGCGGCCTCGAAGAGGGTGAGCTCCTCGGTCTGGTCGTCCTCGTGCCGGATGGGTACGGCGACCAGGTCGCCGATGAAGGTGAGGACGAGCAGGGCGGCGACCAGCGGCAGGCCGGCGGCTCCGCTCAGCCAGCCGCCCGCGGACGCGAGGTCGACGACCGGCGCGCTGTCGGGAACCAGGAGCGCGACGGCCAGCTGCGCCAGCAGGCCCAGCAGGACGACCTGCAGGACCAGCCGGCGCAGTCGACGCGTCTCGGGCTGGGCGGCCGAGGTCACGACACCCAGTCGACGGCGGTCCAGTTCCGCGCCGTCCAGTTGCGGGCGGTCCAGTTCCGCGCCGTCCAGTTGCGGGCGGTCCAGTTGCGGGCGGTCCAGTTGCGGGCGGTCCAGTTGCGGGCGGTCCAGTTCCGAGCAGCCCACTCCTCCTCGGTCCAGTTCCGGGCGGCCCACTCGTCAGCGGTCCAGTTGCGCGCCGTCCAGTTCCGCGCGGCCCACACCTCGGCGGACCACAGCAGGGCGTGCCAGTCGTCGAGCTTGGTGCCCGGCGTGACCGTCCAGCCGAGGTCGCTCCAGCTGTTCGCGGTCCAGTCGCGGGCGGTCCAGTTCCGCGCCGTCCAGTTGCGGGCGATCCACGCGCGGTCGGCGTCGGTGAGCAGCGACCAGCTGTTGGCGGCCTGCTCCTGGCTGCCGTCGAGGAACGCCTCGTAGAGGTCCTGCCAGGCCGCTGACCAGGCGGGCACGGCATCCTGCTTCGGGCCCTTGGGGACGACGGGGGTCCGGGCGGCCATGGCGGCGGCGACGTCCAGGCCGCCGCTCCCGCCGGCCCGCCGGGTGTCCTTGATGTTGTAGGCCGACCGGCTCAGCAGCAGCTTCAGCTGGTCCGGCGACATCGTGCGACGGCCGAGCACGGCTGCCGCTGCGCCGCTGGTCAGCGCGGTGGAGAAGGAGGTGCCGGAGCCGCGGAAGTAGTCCTCGCCGACCCGCGACCCGGCGTTCTGGACGTCGGCGACGCTGCCGGCCGACCGCAGGGAGACCACGCTCTGCCCCGGTGCCACGAGGTCGGGCTTGGCGTCGCCCTGCTCGGTCGGGCCACGGCCGGACCAGGAGGCGACGACG
>SCTD01000591.1 GCA_004299215.1 Frankiales bacterium
GGCCGTCATCGCGTCCTCGGACGACACCGGGCGGAGCACGACGGGGTGCCCGTAGGTCCGGCCGTCGCCCTGCACCCCGACGGAGCGGACGTCGGCGAGCAGCACGACCGGGCACTGCCACACGTCGCGGTCCAGTCCGGCGGCGGTGAGCTCCTCCCGGGCGATCGCGTCGGCCTCCCGGAGCAGGTCGAGCCGCTCCTGGGTGACCTCGCCGATGATCCGGATGCCCAGGCCGGGGCCGGGGAACGGCTGCCGCCAGACGATGGCCTCGGGCAGGCCGAGCTCGATGCCGACCTTGCGGACCTCGTCCTTGAAGAGGGTGCGCAGCGGCTCGACCAGGGAGAACTGCAGGTCGTCCGGCAGCCCGCCGACGTTGTGGTGGCTCTTGATGTTGGCCGCGCCCTCGCCACCGCCGCTCTCGACGACGTCGGGGTAGAGCGTGCCCTGGACGAGGAAGTCGACCGGCTCCTCGGCGCTGATCTCCCGGGCCGCGGCCTCGAAGGCGCGGATGAACTCGCGGCCGATCGCCTTGCGCTTGGTCTCCGGGTCCGTGATGCCGGCGAGCGCCTCGAGGAAGGTCTTGCTCGCCTCGACGACGTGCAGGTCGACGCCGGTGGCCGCGACGAAGTCCTGCTCGACCTGCTCGGCCTCGCCCTTGCGCAGCAGCCCGTGGTCGACGAAGACGCAGGTGAGCTGGTCGCCGACGGCGCGCTGCACGAGCGCTGCCGCGACGGCCGAGTCGACGCCGCCCGACAGGCCGCAGATGACCCGGCCGGACCCGACCTGCTCGCGGATCCGGGCCACCTGGTCGTCCACGATGTTCACCATCGTCCAGGTCGGGCGGCACCCGGCTCCCTCGATGAGGAAGCGCTTGAGCACCTCCTGGCCGTGCTCGCTGTGCAGCACCTCCGGGTGGAACTGCACGCCGTACAGCCCGCGCCCGACGTCCTCGAACGCCGCCACGGGGGTCTGCGGCGTCGAGGCGGTGACCCGGAAGCCGTCGGGCGCCTCGGCGACCGCGTCGTTGTGCGACATCCACACCGACTGCGCGCCGGGCAGTCCGGAGAACAGGACGCCCGGGTCGACGACGGCGAGGGCCGTACGCCCGAACTCCGCCGTGCCGGTGCGCGCCACGGTGCCACCGAGCGCCAGCGCCATCGCCTGGAACCCGTAGCAGATGCCGAAGGTCGGGACTCCGGTGTCGAAGAAGCCCTGGGCCACCTGCGGGGCACCGTCGGCGTAGACCGAGGACGGGCCGCCGGACAGGATCACGGCCTTCGGCGCGCGGGCGCGGATCTCCTCGGCGGTGATCGTGTGCGGCACGATCTCGCTGTAGACGTGGCACTCGCGCACACGCCGGGCGATGAGCTGCGCGTACTGCGCTCCGAAGTCGACGACCAGGACGGTGTCTGCGTCTGCGGGGGGTGGCGTCACCCCCGACAGGCTACCGCCGCGGTCAGGCGGTGACCCGCGCCTTGACCGGGGCGAGGTGGCCGCGCCGACCGGCGTACGACACCTCGACCACGGTGCCGGCCGGCACCGACACGGCGGCGCGTCCGCGGCTGTCGGTCGTGGCGGCGACGGACCGCCCGCCGAAGGCGAACACGAGCCGCTGCCCGGACAGCGCGCGGCCGTCGTCGTCGACGAGCGTGCCGGTCACGGCCCCGCCGGACGACCGCAGCGCCAGCCGGGTCTGCTCGACGAGGACGCGGACGGTGCTGCGGAGCTCGCCGTCACCCGCGGAGCCGCTCGACTGGACCAGCAGCTCGCGGGCTCCGGCGGCGTCGCTGACCGGCACCCGCAGGGTCGCCAGCCCCGAGCCGTCGGTGGTCGCCGTGGCCGTGCGGCCGGAGCCGATCCGTCCGGTGACCGTCTGGCCCTTGGCGACCCGGCCGTCGGAGGTGCTGAGCGCGATGCTCACCAGCGCGACGTCGCTGGTCTGGACCTCGCCCGGCGCGGTGACGCTGAGCGCCGGCCGGAAGCACTCGTTGTCGCCGAGGACGTACACCGCCTGACGCGGGTCCTCGGGGCTGGCGACGTCGGCCTCGCTCTCCGACGCCGGGCTGACCGCGTAGCTGCGGCCGGCCGTGCCGGACAGCACCGCGCCGTCGGGGAGCGACGTGCCGAGGGCCTTCACCAGGCTGACCCGGTCGACCCCGAGCACGACCTGGCTGCTCGGCTCGTCGAAGACGGCCTCCACGACCAGGGTCTCGTTGACGGCGCCGTCGACGGTGCCGACACCCGGGCCGGTCTCCTCGGCGGACAGGACCACGACCCGCTCGCCGACGGAGAACTCGTACTCGAAGCGGTGACCGGTGAAGACCGGGAGCGCCGACGGGCCGGAGGAGAGCTCCGCGACGCCGAGGTGCCCGAAGACGTCCTTGTCCGTCGTGCGCCCGGTGACCGACGTCAGGTCGAGGTCGGGGTCGTCGCCCGCGCCGGCCGGGCCGACGGCCGCGTCGGAGTCGCCGGTCTCGTCCTGGAAGCCGAAGCAGCCTGCGGCGGGGACCGGGACGGCGGGCTGCGGCGGGGGCGGGGGCTCGCTCGGGGAGGCGGACGCGGACGGGCTCGCGCTGGCCGACGGGGACGCGGAGGCGCTCGGGGACGCGCTCGGGCTCGCCGACGGGGACGCGGCCGCGGAGGCGCTCGGGGACGGCGCGGGCTTCGGGGCGGCGCCTGCCTTGCACGCGGTGCCGAAGACGTGAACCGCTCCCTCCGGCGCGTCGGCGAAGTCCCAGGCGAGACCGAATGCCTTGTAGTTCTCGAGGGTGCGGGCCCCCATCCCGGAGAGCGGCTTGCCGGCCAGCTTGGCCGCGACGGCCTTCTCCAGGTCGGCCTGCTTCACCG
>SCTD01000592.1 GCA_004299215.1 Frankiales bacterium
GGTGGCCTCGCGCCCGGCCGCGCGCAGGCCGTCGTACGCGGTCGCGGACAGCTGGGCGTCCAGGTCCGCGACCAGGCGCCGGGCGACCTCCTCCTCGTCGAGCGTGGGGACCACCCGGCGCAGCACCTTCGCGACGTCGGCGTGGGTGCCCCGCAGCGCCGCCCGCTGGTCGCGACCCCCGCCGCCGGCGAGCTCGGCCGCGTGCGCCCCCAGCAGCCGGTCGGACGTCCGCAGCGCCTCCAGCAGCGGGTCCCGGGCCGCGGAGTAGGTCGCTCCGATGACGCCGGCCAGAGCGACCGAGATCCCGTCCAGGGCCGCCAGCTCGGGCTCCGCGTCACCGGTCGCCGCGGCCCGGGTGACGGCGGCCGCCACGTGCACGCGCTCGACGAGCAGCTCGGTCAGCCCGGTCTGCAGCTCGGCCACCGGCGAGACGGCAGCTGCCGCGCCGACGTCGGGTGTCGCCGTCGGCCGGGCGTGCACGGCAGTGGTGTCCGCTCCGCACGCGCTCAGACCCAGGGCGAGCAGCACCGCGAGCGAGGCGGCGGCGGCACGGGTCATGCAGGAGGTTCGTCCCGGATCGCTCCTCGGATGGCTGGTCCGCTGCCCGCTAGGCTCGACCTCGCACCGACCCGTACGACACAACCGCAGAGAGGCAGGGATCGCATGGCTGCCTCCGCCGCCCGCCTGAGCGAGCACGTACGCCCCGAGGTCGCCGCCGTCGGCTACGACCTCGAGGACCTCACCGTCACCGCCGCCGGCAGGCGCAGCGTGGTCCGGGTGGTCGTCGACAAGGACGGCGGCGTGACCCTGGACGACGTCGCCGACGTGAGCCGCACCATCAGCGACGCGCTCGACCGCCTCGACGAGGCCGAGCCCGGGCTGCTGGGGGCGTCGTACGTCCTCGAGGTCTCCTCGCCCGGCGTCGACCGTCCGCTCACCGAGCCCCGGCACTGGCGCCGCAACGTCGGCCGCCTCGTCACCGTCACCCGGCGCGAGGGCGAGCCCGTGACCGGCCGGCTGACCGCCGCCGACGACGACGGCGTGACCCTGGGCGAGGACCGCTACCCGTACGCCGACCTCGTCCGCGGCAGCGTGCAGGTCGAGTTCAGCCGCAACGACGACGACGAGGAGGACGCGCCGTGAAGATCGACATGGCGGCCCTGCGCGGGCTGGAGCGGGAGAAGGAGATCTCCTTCGACCTCGTCGTGAGCGCGATCGAGACCGCGTTGCTCACCGCCTACCGGCACACCGAGGGCGCCCAGCCGCACGCCCGGGTCGAGCTCGACCGCACGACCGGCGAGGTCGCCGTGCTGGCGCAGGAGCTGAACGACGACGGGACGGTCGCGCGGGAGTACGACGACACGCCCGAGGGCTTCGGCCGCATCGCCGCGAGCACCGCCAAGCAGGTCATCCTGCAGCGGCTGCGCGAGGCGGAGAGCGCGGCGTCGTACGGCGAGTACGCCGGCCGTGAGGGCGACATCGTCTCCGGCATCGTGCAGCAGGCCCCCCAGCGTCCGGGGGCCCCGCCGAACCGCAACGTCATGGTCAAGCTCGGCGCGCACGAGGACGCCCTCGAGGCCGTCCTGCCACCCGCCGAGCAGGTCCCCGGCGAGGTCTACACCCACGGCAGCCGGCTCAAGTGCCGCGTCATCTCCGTCGCGCGCGGCCAGCGCGGCGCCCAGATCACCGTGTCGCGCACCCACCCCGAGCTCGTCCGCGGGCTGTTCGCGCTCGAGGTGCCCGAGATCGCCGACGGCTCGGTGGAGATCGCCGCGCTCGCCCGGGAGGCCGGGCACCGGACCAAGATCGCCGTACGGTCCACCGTCGCGGGGCTCAACGCCAAGGGCGCCTGCATCGGCCCGGTGGGCAGCCGGGTGCGCAACGTCACCACCGAGCTGCACGGCGAGAAGATCGACATCGTGGACTGGTCGGAGGACCCTGCGCGGTTCGTCGCGAACGCGCTGTCGCCGGCTCGCGTGTCCAGCGTGGAGGTCGTGGACGCCGTGCAGCGCTCGGCGCGTGTCGTCGTGCCCGACTACCAGCTGTCGCTCGCCATCGGCAAGGAGGGCCAGAACGCCCGCCTGGCGGCCCGGCTCACCGGCTGGCGCATCGACATCCGCAGCGACACCGCGCTCACGACTCCGGGGGCACGGGCGCGTCGGCGGTGTCGC
>SCTD01000593.1 GCA_004299215.1 Frankiales bacterium
CCCCGTCGAAGGCCGTCGACCCGAGCAGGACCACCACGACCGCCGCCAGCCCAGGGACGGCCGGCTGGGTCCGGGCGTTCGTCAGCGGGTTGCGGAGCACGAGCCGGCCGTCCGCGCGGCGGGCCCACGGGGACAGCCGGGCGACGAGGGTCGAGTAGACCTCGAAGGCGTCTCCCTGGGCGAACCAGCCCGCGCCGAACCACAGCGCGGCCAGCGAGTGCAGCACGGCGTAGCCGATGAGGAAGACCGCGACGGTGGACGGCTGCGCACGGTCCGGGAAGACCAGCTCCAGCCAGACGAAGACCAGCAGGGACAGGACCGCGGGCCACAGGCCGAGGGCAGGCAGCCGGGCCGCGCCGGGTGCCGTCCCGACGACCGCTCCGAGGGCCCGGTGCACGAGCCGCAAGGGGTTCGCGGCCCGCCACACCGGGCCGAGCAGCAGGCTGGCCGGCACGAGTCCGACCCAGAACGTCACGTAGAGCACCCAGGGCGCCAGGTTGCGGCTGGTCTGGTCCGGGCCGACGAGGGCGACGGCCAGCACGAACGCCGCCAGCACCAGCGTCACGGACTGCAGCGCGATCCGCAGCGGCCCTGCGTCGACCATCGCCTGCACGACCTGCGGCGCCGGTCTGCCGCTGCGGTCGTCGCCGAGCTTGGGCCGCTCCCACACCAGCAGCAGCACCGCGAAGCTGATCAGGACGGCGAAGCCGGCGCCGTAGAGCGCGAGCGGGCGCGGGATCGGCAGGTCGGTCCGGGTGCCGATCCCGTGGGCGAGCAGGAGGTCCATCACCGTTGCGGGCTACGCCCGGTCGGCGCCGGACAGCTCGTCGTGCGCGGCCTGCTCGACGGCCCGCGCCATCTGGGTGCGGAAGCTCGCCAGCAGGGCCTGGGCCGACGCCGTCTGCAGCCGCGCGACGGTGCCCCGCACGGCGTCGAGCTCCTGCTCGGCGGCCGTGGACAGCTGGGCCCAGCCGTTGTCGCGGAACATCTCGACGTACGTCCGGGCGATCTCGCGCACGAGCTGGTCCACGCGCAGCTGCGCGTCGATCAGGGCATCCGGCGGCACGCCGAGCTCCACGACCTGCAGCCCCGCGGCCAGCATCGTCGGGTCGGTGATGCGCAGCCGGTCGTCGGACAGCCGCTCGGCGACGCCGAGGGTGACGAGCCGGTCGATCAGGTGCGGGTCGTCGGGCTGGCCGGCCCGCTCTGCGAGCTCGGCGACGGACAGCTCCTCGGGCTCGGGCGGCAGGAACGGGGTGAGCAGGGCCCGGTGCAGGGCGAGCGCGGCCCGACTGGCGCTGTGCGGCGCGTGCGCCAGGGTGCGCTCCACCGCCGCGAGGGACCAGCCCTCGGCGAGCATCTCGCGGACGAGCAGCAGGCGGGCGACGTGCTCCGGGCCGTAGTAGCCGGTGCGTCCCACCAGGCGGGGCGGTGGGAGCAGGCCGCGTGAGGTGTACGCGCGGACGTTGCGGACGGTGAGACCGACCCGGGCCGCGAGCTGGTCGATGGTCAGCTCCTCGGCTGCCGTCGGCTGCCCGGCGTGCGACTGAGCGCTCACGACCGCATCGCATCCTTCCTGCGGGTCACGGGGGCGTGACCTGAGTGACGTCCGGCACACACTACTTGCGCATTGTGACATCGAGAGTGTTACATCGACTCATGTTGCCGTCGACGTACGCCGTCCTTGCCGCTGACCAGGAGACCCGGCCGGCCGGCGGGGCCGCGCTCGGGGAGGTCGTCCTCGCCAGCGCGCTCGGTCTCGGGCTCACCGCCGTCCTGCTCGGCGCGGTCCTCCTGCACCGCACGGGCCGCACCACCGTGCTCACGAGCATCGGCGAGAAGATCGGCCGAGCCACCGGGATGCCCCCGTGGGTCGCCGTGCCGGTGGCTCTCGCCACCAGCTCGCTGCTGACGGCGCTGCTCGGCATGCTGTGGGACATCAGCCTGCACATCGGCGTCGGGCGTGACGAGGGGCCGCTCGCCAACCCGGCCCACTACCTGATCCTGTTCGGCCTGTTCGGCGTGTTCGCCGCCGGCGTCCTGGCGTGCGCGATGCCGCAGGGCATCCGCCCCGGCCCGGCCGCCGTGCGCTTCGTCACGGGCTGGCACGTCCCCGTCGGCGGCATCCTGCTGGCCGCCTCGGGCTTCTACGCGCTGATCGGCTTCCCCCTCGACGACGTCTGGCACCGGATCTTCGGCCAGGACGTGACCCTCTGGGGACCCACGCACCTGATGCTCATCGGCGGGGCCGGGCTGTCGCTGATCGGCATCCAGCTGCTGGAGCAGGAGGGGCGGGCGTTCGTACGGGAGCAGACCGGGGACAGCGCGCCCACCCGCGCCGGCACGCGGGTGCAGTTCATCCGCCGGGCGATGGCGCTGGGCGGGCTGCTGCTCGGCATGTCGGTCTTCCAGGGCGAGTTCGACTTCGACGTGCCGCAGTTCCGGGCCGTGCTCGAGCCGCTCATGGTGGCCGGTGCCGCCGGGATCGCGCTCGTCACCGCGCGGCTGTTCATGGGTCGCGGTGGAGCGCTGGCCGCAGCCACCTTCTTCCTGGTCATCCGCGGCGGCATCACCCTGCTCGTCGGTCCGGTCTTCGGCGAGATCCCGCCGAGCCTGCCGCTCTACCTCGGGTCCGCGATCCTCGTCGAGCTGCTGGCGCTGACCCCGCTGCTCCGCCGGCCCCTGCTGTTCGCCGGTGTCGCCGGTGTCGCGATCGGCACCGTCGGGTTCGCCACCGAGGTCGTCTGGCGGGAGTACACCCACGTGCTCGGCTGGGGCGGCGACATGCTGGTCGAGGGCACCCTCATGGCGGTCGTCGGTGGCGTGACCGGTGCGCTGTTCGGAGCGCTCCTCGCGCTCGGCCTGGGCCGGCGCCTGCCGCGTCCGGCGGTGGCGCGCACCGTCTTCGTCGCCAGCCTGCTCGCCCTGTCGATGGCTGTCGTGAACGGCCTGGTCGCCACCGTCCCGGACGGTGTCCGGGCGACGTTCCAGTTCGACGAGGTCGACCCCGACCCGCGGACCGCCAACGTGCAGGTGACGATCCAGCCGGCCGACGCCGTCGACGACCCGACGTGGATCCAGATCACCGCCTGGCAGGGGGACGGCCTGGTCGTCACGGAGCTCGAGCGCACCGGGCCCGGGCAGTACCGCACGACCGAGCCGGTGCCGCTGCACGGCACCTGGAAGACGCTCCTGCGCATCCACGACGGCCGGGAGCTCTACGCGATGCCGATCTACCTGCCGGAGGACCCGGTCATCGAGGCGGCGGCGGTGCCGGCGACCGACGGGGTCACCCGCGACGCGGTCCCCGAGGTGGACATCCTGCAGCGCGAGCTCAAGGACGACTCCCCGACATGGCTGTGGGCGGTC